>DAICZK010000030.1 GCA_027311185.1 Sulfuriferula sp. | reverse complement strand
ACCCGGCTCCAGAGCCGGACCAGGGAGCAAGCAGACCGCGCAAAGCGTTTAGGCCGTAGAGGATTTTATCATCCGCAAATCCGCGAATCAATACGAGACTCCGGACTATCGCTTTATTCAGACATCTGCGGTGAATGAACGCGATCTCCAGACAAAACTATTTCAGGCGGCCAGCCACGCTGTCGCGGGCGGTCGCCTGAAACGGGCCAGAGCGGGATTTCGGCGCGCCGACCGATTGACAGCGTCAAGCCTTGGCTGCGAAACCAATGCAGTAACCCTGCGGGCTGATCACGCCGTCAACGATCTTGCAGCTACCGTTGGCCTTTGCGCTTTTACCGGGAATAAACTGCACGCAATTCGCGCATTTCAGGTCACCTTTGGGATGATCCTGATATTGCATGGCCGCCTGCGGACTCTTCGCCGCTGCAGCCGCCGACGCTTTCTTGCTGACCATCAGCGGTACGATGGCAATACTTGCCAACAACGCGGCGCCCTTCAGAAAAGAGCGGCGGGTCGTTTTTTTAACAGTAAGATTGTTCATTTTCAGCTCCAATTCAATAAAATTCGATCGATAAAACATCCATGTGTGGGCAAAAGGCAGCCATATACCCAAGTGCTTCGCACATTAATCACGTTAACACAGCGGGCCTGTCTGCATGAGCATTTTTCGTAAAATCTCTTTGCTTGACATCCCGGGGGATATCCCGCGCATTGCACTACGTCGGCCGACTGGCCCCGCGGTCAAAGCGTCGAAACATAAGTCGTAACGGCCTTGATCTGTACTGGCGTAAGCGCGTGAGCAATACCTTTCATGACGACACCGCGAGGACGGTCATTCGTGTCCTTGAATACCCGTATCTGCTTGTACATATAATCGGCATGCTGACCAACTATGCGCGGGAACGTAGCGCTATCCGCCCCGTCGGCACCGTGGCATATCGCGCAGGCCGGGGTGCCTTGCGCGGGCAGACCATTAGTGAAGATGTCTTTGCCCTGCGGATGCGGAACATGCTCTCCAGCACCATCGATTGGCGACCACGCTTTCCGCTCTTCGGATAATGCGGCGCTATCCTCGCCAGAAGCGCAGACCGTGGCACCACAGCTCCCATTTCACTCAAAAACAGTTCACGCCGGGTCTTGCGTTTCTTGCTTGCATATTCCAGCTCAGAAAAACTCCTTTGCATGACCCAACTCCCGTAACCAGACATAGTGTGAATTTACAGGAATCGTTACGATTCAGGGGGGGTGAACCGATTTGATCAGCGCTTCCTTAGCAAACCAATTTTTTCAATAAAAATATTATTGATTTGTTGTTTTTTATACCTGACTGTAAAAATAGGTTGCCCTAATCGCAAAAAAGAATTGTTTGAATATTATGCGTTCCCCGGCAAACAACGCCTGACACCCGGGGGCAGTTCTCACATTTTGCTACAAAAATAAGAAGTATGTTTTTATTTGGTTACTGAATGAGGTAAATGCAAAACTCGACATTTAAGCGAATTGCGGATTCATTGTTGTATTTTCCGCCCAGCATTTCAGGTAAATAGGGACGATAGGCGGCGCGGCGCCTGGCCGCTCAGGGCAACAGCCGCTCCAGCGCGTACAAGGCGCTGACCGATTCGCGCTCGCGCACCAGCAGCGCAGCACCGTCCCGTACCATGACCTCGGGCGCGCGTGGGCGTGTATTATAATTGGAACTCATGGACATGCCGTATGCCCCGGCGGATTGGATCGCCAGCAAATCGCCTTCGGCCAGCACCAGCGTGCGCGCGTGACCAAGAAAATCGCCGCTTTCGCATACCGGGCCGACCACCTCATATACCTCGGCGTCGCCTGCGCGCGGATTGACTGGCACAATCGCATGATAAGCATCGTATAAGACCGGACGCATCAAATCGTTCATGGCAGCGTCGACGACGGCGAAATTCTTTTCCGCCCCCGGCTTCAGATATTCCACCCGGGTGAGCAACACACCGGCATTGCCAACCAGCGCCCGGCCCGGTTCGAACAGCAGCGACTGACAGCGCCCGTCAAGTCTGCTCAGCAGGGCTTGCAGGTATGCTTCGACCGGCGGCGGCGCTTCTTCCCGATAACGTATCCCCAATCCACCTCCCAAATCGAGATGATGCAACGCAATGCCCTCCATCGCGAGCATGTCGACCAGCGCCAGTATGCGATCCAGCGCATCGACAAAAGGGCTGATTTCCGTCAGTTGCGAACCTATATGACAATCGATGCCGGTAATCGCCAGGTGCGGCAAAGACTTCGCCAGCCGGTACAATCGCAGCGACTCTTCGTGCGCGATGCCGAATTTGCTGGCCTTGAGGCCGGTCGAAATGTAAGGGTGGGTTTTCGCGTCGACATCGGGATTGACGCGCAGGCTGATCGGCGCAATTTTCCCCATCGCGCCCGCAACCTCGTTCAATTTGAACAGCTCGCGCTCGGATTCGACATTGAAACACAGGATGCCGTGCGTCAAAGCCAGGCGCATCTCGTCGACGCGCTTGCCGACCCCAGAAAACACTACTTTCGCCGGGTCGCCGCCCGCCGCCAGCACGCGCTGCAACTCGCCGCCGGAGACGATATCGAAACCCGCACCCAGACGCGCAAAAACATTTAAAATGGCAAGGCTGGGGTTGGCTTTCACCGCGTAACACAGCAAATGCCGCCGCGACTGCAGGGCTAGATCGAATTGCGCAAAAGCGCTGGTCAGTGCGGCGTGGT
Source organism: Sulfuriferula sp. (assembly GCA_027311185.1). Taxonomy (GTDB): domain Bacteria; phylum Pseudomonadota; class Gammaproteobacteria; order Burkholderiales; family Sulfuriferulaceae; genus Sulfuriferula. The sequence continues at coordinate 10,394 of DAICZK010000030.1, read as the reverse complement.
CGTAGACATAGCACGGTGTACCGTAAGTCTTTGCAATATGGTTTAAGATATCGGCATCGAACGGGGCTAAATGTATTGAGCTCATGAATGCTTCGCTTGCGTTGATGCGGGTTTTTCGGGAAGATACAGTGGCCCCTTGGTTCCGCAACCGGCGACTGACAGCAGCGTGGCAATGAGCGAAAGATAAATTATGGAACGTCGCATAGCCGATATGTTTCCTCAACGAACAGAGCGCAGTTTATCATGACAGATACCGAATTTAATCAGCTTACCGACGAAACCTTCCGCAAAATCGAGAATGCGCTCGAAAACGCGGCTGGCGATGTCGATTTCGAACTTGCAGCGGGCAACGTGCTCGAAATCGATTGCGCGGGCGGCAAAATTATTGTCAATCGCCAGGCTGCCATGCATGAAGTGTGGATCGCGGCGAAATCGGGCGGATTTCATTACCAATGGACCGATAATGCCTGGCGCAATTCGCGCGACGGCAGCGAATTTTTTCAGAGCCTCGCCCAAATGATCGCGCAGCAGGGCGGAGGGCACGTCGATTTCGACTAAAAATACCCATATGCCCCTTGCGTCCACCCTTATTTCATCTGTAGGCATAGTCACCCCACAAACGGCGCATTTCGCCGCGCCACTTACTCTGAAAAGCGGTGCGGTTTTACCCGCTTACGATCTGGTATTCGAAACTTACGGCACTCTCAATGCAGACCGAAGCAACGCGATACTGGTCTGTCATGCGCTGTCGGGCAATCATCACGTGGCGGGTTGGCATGCCGCGACCGATAAGAATCCCGGCTGGTGGGATAATCTCATAGGCCCCGGCAAACCCATCGACACCGGGCGCTTTTTTGTGATCGGCGTGAATAATCTGGGCGGCTGCCACGGCTCGACCGGGCCGGTCTCCATCGACCCGCAAACTGGGCACGCGTTCGGCTCGCGCTTCCCGCTCGTTACCGTCGAGGACTGGGTCGCGTCCCAGGCGCGTCTCGCGGATACTCTGGACATCTCGCGGTTTGCGGCGATCATCGGCGGCTCCCTCGGCGGCATGCAGGTCCTGCAATGGAGCATTGCATATCCTGAGCGGGTGAGGCATTGCCTGACCATCGCCTCTGCGCCCAAGCTGACCGCGCAGAACATCGCTTTTAACGATGTCGCTCGGCAGGCCATATTGACCGACCCGGATTTCCACGCCGGCGATTATTACGCCCATCACACTTATCCGCGCCGGGGCTTGCGGCTGGCGCGCATGCTGGGTCATATCACCTATCTGTCGGACGATGTAATGGGGAGCAAATTCGGCCGCATTCTGCGCGCCGGGGCGTTTAACTACGGCTACGACGTTGAATTCGAAATCGAGTCCTACTTGCGTTACCAGGGCGATAAATTCGCCGATTCCTTCGATGCCAACACTTATCTGCTCATGACCAAGGCGCTGGATTATTTCGACCCGACCCAGCATCAGGCGGAACCTAACCTGTCCGCCGCACTCCAACCCGCGGTGGCGGATTTTCTGATCATTTCCTTTACGACCGACTGGCGTTTCGCCCCGGAACGGTCGCGCGAGATTGTGCAGGCGCTGCTCGATAACGAACGCAACGTCAGCTACGCCGAAATTGTCTCAAATCACGGGCACGACGCGTTCCTGATGCACGATCCGCATTACCATGCGCTGATTCGCGCTTATATGGAAAGGGTGACAACCTGATGCGTCACGATTTCCAGACCATCGCCGCCTGGATACAGCCCAATGCCAAAGTGCTGGATCTGGGTTGCGGCGACGGCGACCTGCTCAAATATCTGCAAGAACACCGGCAGGCGCGCGGCTATGGCGTCGAACTCGCCGACCAGCATGTGCTGGGCTGCATCAGGAACGGCGTCAACGTCATACAGCGCGATCTCGAAGCGGGGCTGGCGGAATTCGCCTCGGCCACATTCGACTATGTCGTGCTGTCGCAGACGCTCCAAGCCGTCCATCATACCGAAGCTATTCTGCGCGAGATGCTCAGGGTAGGGCGCGAAGGCATAGTCACTTTTCCCAACTTCGGCTACTGGAAAAACCGTTTGCAGGTGTTGCTGGGCAACATGCCGGTTTCGGACGAATTGCCGTACCAATGGTACGACACGCCCAACGTCCACCTGTGCACTATGCACGATTTTGAAGCGCTTTGCGCCAAGCTGCAGATCACCATCCGCGAACGTATCGTCATGACGGCGGGCGCGCGCATACATTTTCTGCAAAACCTGACCGGCAGTCTCGCGGTCTACCGTTTTGGCAACGCAGCCTGAATCGCATGCCGCCCACCCTGCGCACCGAATTGCAAAACGATACGCTGCATATCTACGCAACGGGCGACTGGCGCCTGTCCCAGCTTAATGCCTTGCCCGCGTGGCAATATGCGCCTCTGCCGGCGTGGATAGAACTTGATGGCGGCGAGATCGTCAGCCTCGACCCCAGCGGGGCGCTCGCCTTGTTGCAAAGCCTGGCTGACCGGGGTGTGAACATCGCCGACATGGGTCTGGTCCACTTCAGCGTCGCCCATGCAGCGATACTGGATCTGGTGCGCGGCCATTTTGACGCCAGTCAGGCGGCGGAACCAGCACGCCGCAATTGGCTGGCCGGACTTGGACGCAACGCCGACGCCGGAATGCGGCACCTCGCACATCTGGTTAATTTCGTCGGCATCTTGACCACGGAAATATTCGATCTGTTTGCGCAACCACGCCGTTTCCGCTGGAAAGAGTTTGTCAATCAGATCGAAGCCATATTCGTCCACGCCATTCCACTGGTGTTCACCATGATGTTTTTGCTAGGACTGGTCTTCGCCTATTTACTCGGGCGCCAGGCTGAGCGCTACGGAGCGAACATTTTTGTCGTCGACGGTTCTGCGCTAGCGATCTGCCGCGAACTGTCTCCGGTCATCGTCGCCATTCTCGTCGCCGGCCGCTCCGGCGCGGCCATCACTGCCCAGCTCGGGACGATGAAAGTATACGAGGAAACCGACGCCATCAGTGTATTGGGATTATCGCCCTACGCCGTATTGGTCATCCCGCGCGTCCTTGCTTTGTTGCTCGCGCTGCCACTGCTGGTCTTCGTCGGTGATATCGCCGGGTTGCTGGGCAGCATGGCCATTGCCAATCAACAACTCAATATCAATCCTGCGGCGTTTATCAACCGGTTACAACAGGAACTCGATACCCCCACGATGTTGGTGGGTTTGCTCAAAGCGCCGGTATTCGCGCTATTTATCGGCGTTATCGCCTGCTACATGGGTCTCTCCGTCGCGCGCGATGCGCGCAGCATCGGACTGAATACGACCTCGACCGTAGTCCAGAGCATCGTCGCCGTGATACTGCTCAATGCGATAATCGCGATCACATTGGTTAAATTGGGGATCTGACATGACTGAAACGCTGGTAGAAGTCGATCAACTGGTTACCGACATAGACGGCAACCGAATACTCAATGGTGTCAGCCTGCAAGTCATGCGCGGCGAAATCGTAGCGCTGATCGGTGGCAGCGGCACCGGCAAATCCACCCTGCTCAAACAGATCATCGGCTTGTTGCGGCCGACGGCTGGGCACATCTCCTTGTTCGGTACCGATGTCTGGTCGGCCAGTAGCGCCGAGCTACGCAGCCTGCGGCAGCGCTTCGGCATGCTGTTTCAGGACGGTGCGCTGTTTTCCTCGATCAATATCGAACAGAACGTCGCCACACCGCTCTTCGAGCATACTGATCTGCCCAAGCCGCTCTGCCTGAAACTGGCGCGCCTGAAACTGGCGCTGGTCGGCTTGCCCGGCAGCGCTGCGTTGAAAATGCCCAACGAATTATCAGGCGGCATGCGCAAACGAGCCGCTCTGGCGCGCGCCCTAGCGCTGGACCCGGAATTATTGTTCCTCGACGAACCTACTTCGGGGCTGGATCCGCTCTCGGCGCGCGCGTTCGACGACCTGATCCGCGCCTTGTCGGACAGCCTGGGATTGACAGTGGTGCTGATCACCCATGACCTCGATACGCTAATGTCGATCATCGATCGCGCCATCGTGCTGGCCGACGGCAAAGTGCTGGGCGACGGCAGCATAGCCCAGATACATCAAATCGACGATCCGTGGCTGCGCGCCTATTTCGCAACGCGCGAAGCCCCTCGGGAGACGCGGAGCGCAATAGCCGGCACCACCAGCCAGCGCGCTGCATCAAACGTAACGTTAAACACTATTTGAGGCGCAATGATGGAAAACGATGCACATTACACATTTGTCGGCGGCATGGTCATAGCCGTCAGCTTACTGCTTGCGGCAAGCTTCATCTGGCTCATGGGCGGGGCGAGCAAGATCGCCTACCAGCCCTACAGCATCTACTTTCATAACGAGTCTATGGACGGGCTGGACATCAATAGCGCGGTGACCATGCGCGGCATCAAAATGGGTGAGGTCACCAATTATACGTTTGTGCGGGGCAAGCAGGAATCGGTGCGCGTCGATATCAAACTCGACAAAACCGCGCCCATCCACATCGACAGCCGCGCGTACGTCAAACGCAGCTTCATCACCGGGCTGGCCGTGATTGAAATCCATAATCCCCATGCCAGCAGCCCGTTGCTACCCACCACATCGGCCAATGGGCAATACCCTATCATAGCCGAGGGTAGCTCGGATCTCGACAAGATGACCACCAGCCTGAGCCAGATGGCGAAAAACGGCGCGCAGGTGCTGGACAAACTCAACCTTGTGCTGTCCGATGACAACCGCGCAGCCGTTGCGAAGACTCTCCGCAATGTACAGGTTCTGTCCGGGCAATTGATTGCGAACAAACACACGCTGGACGATACGCTGCGCAGCTTCAAAGATAGCGCAGACACCGTCAGGCAGACCGCCAGCAGCCTGGGACGGACCAGCGCCGATATGGACGAGCAGATCAAACTCCTGGGTGGTAAAGCGGGCACGACGTTCACCAAGGTCGACACCACGCTCGACGATCTGCAACAACAATCAGTGATCATTTCGCGCCAATTGCAACGACTGACCGACGCCGCCAGCTATCAACTCAACCAGATCGGTGCCGATGTGCACCGCAGCGCGGACACCATTACCAGCACCGGGCAGAACCTGTCCAATCCGCGGGCACTGATTTTTAATTCCGGCAAACCGGAACCGGCACCAGGAGAACGATAATCATGATCAAAAGACTACTCTTGGCACTACTGATTTCCTCGCTGGGTGGCTGCGTCAATCTGGGTGGCGGCGCCAACGAACCGCCGCGCCAGGTCTATGTGCTCGTAGATGCGCCAGCGGCCCCGGCAACGATCCCCGTCGTGCGACCTTATACGCTGCTGATCGAAGATACCGACTCCAGCAGTTATGACAACAACTCCTTTCTGGTGTTTAGCCGCTCGCTGCATACCCGCAGCCATTATCAATACGCCCACTGGAGCGAACTGCCCAGCGTGAGATGGAGCGAACTGCTGTTCAACCGGCTCGCCAATACGCACATCTACGCCAGCGTCGTCAGCGCGAACAGCGATGTTAGCGCCGAACGGCATCTATCTACGAACCTGCTGTCGTTTTACCACGACGCGACCAACAAGCCCGGTTTCGTACATGTCGTTCTGCGCGCGCAATTGTACGACAGCCAGCATCAGCGCCTGATCGCCCGCCGCGTGTTTGTCCAGAATACGCCCTTGACGAGCTATAACGCGGCAGGGGCGGCGGCGGCATTTAACCAGGCCAGTCACGCGATTCTCGACGACCTGACACGCTGGCTGGCGAGCGCGGAAGACGGTAGTTAAAATACCTGCAGCAGGTCGCCATCGGCAACGGGGTGGCCAGCCAGCCACTGGGCGGCGCTCTGGCGCTTGCCCCCGGCCGATTGCAGCTCGGTCATGCATAGCGCATCCTGCGCGCATGCGACGACGATGCCGCCGCTATCTGCCGCCAGCACCGCGCCGGGCGCGCCGCTGCCGCTGCACGCGTACGCCTGCCACACTTTGGCCACAGTATCACGCCAGGTAAAAAAAGCGCCGGGCGCGGGATTAAAGGCGCGGATATCGCGCGCGAGCTGGCGGGCGTCCAGGCTGAAATCCAGTCTCGCCTCGGCTTTGGTCACTTTGGCGGCATAAGTCACGCCGCACGTCGGCTGCGGTAGCGCGGTCAGTCTGCACTCACTTGCCGCCGCCAACGCGTCGACTATCATCGCTCCACCCAGCGCCGCCAGTTTGTCGTGCAGGCTACCGGTGGTATCGTGGTCGGCAATCGCCAACGCGCGCTGCATTACGATCGCACCGGTATCCAGACCCGCATCCATTTGCATGATGGTCACCCCGGTTTGCGCATCACCAGCCTGAATGGCCCGGTGGATGGGCGCCGCGCCGCGCCAGCGCGGCAGCAGCGACGCGTGAATGTTCAAACACCCCAGACGCGGCATATCCAGCACGCCCTGCGGCAAAATCAGGCCGTACGCCGCGACCACCATCACGTCGCACGCCAGCGCGCGAAGCTCGGCCTGGACGGCGGCAGATTTGAGCGTTTCCGGTTGCAGCACGGGCAGCCCCATGACCAGGGCCGCCTTTTTCACCGCGCCGGGGGTCAATTTCATGCCGCGTCCCGCAGGCCGGTCGGGCTGAGTCAGCACCGCGACTACCGCGTGCCCTGCCGCATCCAGGGCAGTCAGCGCCACGCGCGCGAACTCTGGCGTCCCTGCAAAAATAATACGCATTAAAACATAACCTTACATAGTTTCCTGAACACGCTTTTTTAGCTTGTTTTTAATCCGGCTTTGCTTTAACGGTGACAGATACTGCACAAACACCTTGCCCAGCAAATGGTCCATTTCATGCTGGATGCAGACCGCCAGCAAACCCTCGGCGACCAGTTCAAAAGGTTCGCCGTCAGCGTCCAGCGCGCGCACGGTCACCCTCTCGGCGCGCGTAACCTTGTCATAAATGCCGGGCACGGACAGGCAGCCTTCTTCGTGCTCGGCACTACCCTCGGTCACCAACAACTCGGGATTGATCAGCACATGCAGATCGTTCTGCGTCTCACTCGTGTCGACGATCAACAACTGTATGTGCTCGTCCACCTGTGTCGCCGCCAGGCCGATGCCGGGCGCCGCATACATGGTCTCTGCCATATCGGCTATCAACTGCCGAATGTGCGCATTTACCGTGACAACCGGCTTGGCCCGCGTATATAAGCGCGGATCGGGGTATCGCAAAATTGTTAACTTAGCCATAAATACTTGCCTACACAACCAATTACATGCAAAATCGAAACGAAACATTAATTCCAACTCGAATTATTATACGTCCATTGCTCTACAATAAGGCAAAACCATCATTTGGTATCTGGGGGCTGCATGAACAAATTTATCATTTTCCTCTTATTAACCAGCTGGATCACGTTATCGAGCCACGCTGACGAACTGCTCCTGCAAGACCATGCGCCCTCTCGTTACACGGTAGTCAAGGGCGATACGCTCTGGGCCATATCTGGCAAATTCCTCAAGGACCCATGGAAATGGCCGCAAATATGGGGCATGAATAAAGCCGAAATCAAGAACCCGCACTGGATTTATCCCGGCGACATCGTCGTACTCGATACCAGCGGACCGACCCCCAGGCTTACTCTGCTACGCGGCGACCATCTCCGTACCGTCGTACTGAGCCCGAAGGTTCGCTCGACCGCCATCGACGAATCGGGGATTCCTCCCATTCCCACGGCCAGCATCAATGCCTTTCTCGATCAGCCCTTCGTCATGGATAAGGACGCCCTCGACCAAGCACCGCGGATACTGGGATTCGAAGACGACCATCTGTTCATCGGCGCTGGCGAAAACGCTTACGCAACCAACGACGGCAGCCAAACACGAAACTGGAAAATTCTGCGCCCGGGCGCTCCGCTCATCGACCCCGACACCAATGAAGTGCTAGGCTATCGGGTACAATATCTGGGCGAAGCGCGCAGCGTTACGCCCGGCAATCCGCAAACGATATTGATTACCTCATCAACGCAGGAGATTGGCCGGGGAGACCGCCTCAAACCGGCGCACGACAGCTACTCGTTTCGTTACGTACCGCATGCGCCCGAACAGATGATCAATGGTGTCATCATCGCCACCTACGGCGGCATATCGGAAGCCGGGCAATTCGACACAGTGATTCTCAATAAAGGCGCGCGCAACGGGCTGGACGCAGGCACCGTGCTGGCGATCTATAAAAACAAAGGCAGCGCCGACGGCATTATGCTTCCCGACTCGCGCATAGGCCTGATCATGGTATATCGCGTCTTCGACAAAGTCGCCTACGCGATCATCATGCAGACCAGCCATTCCGTCAATTTACTGGATTATGTGCGCAACCCTTGATCCCGACCCCAAACCGAGCCGGCGCGATCTGAATCCTGAAGAGCGCGACGCCTGGCTAGGCCTGTCCCTCACGCCAGGGCTGGGCGGCCAGACTTTCCGGGCGTTACTCGCCGCGTTCGGCGACCCGGAGCGCATTTACGCAACGCCATTGGCTGATCTCCGGCGTCACGTACCCGCCGCTGTAGCCCAAAGCATCGGCAACGGCCCAGATAGCGAGCGCATCGCGCCCGCGCACCAATGGCTGGACCAACCCGGCAATCAACTGGTTACGCTGGCCGACGGCGACTACCCGCCGCGTCTGCTCGAAATCACCGACCCGCCTCCGGTACTTTATCTCAAGGGGCGCCGCGAACTATTAACCCAGCGTAGTCTGGCTATCGTCGGCAGCCGCAATGCCACGCCGCAAGGCGCGCTGAACGCAGCAGCCTTCGCTGAGCATCTGGCCGACGCGGGTCTCACCATCATCAGCGGGCTGGCATCGGGCATCGATACTGCGGCGCATCAGGGCGGCCTGCGCGGCAAAGCCAGCACCATCGCCGTAACGGGAACCGGGTTGGATATTATCTATCCGGCCCGCAACAAGCAGCTTGCCTACGAGATCGCCGAAAACGGCGCGATTATTTCCGAGTTTCCGCTCGGCACACCCTCCATCGCCGGCAATTTTCCCCGGCGTAACCGTCTCATCAGTGGAATGAGTCTGGGATGTCTGGTGATCGAAGCGGCGTTGCAAAGCGGCTCGCTGATTACCGCGCGACTGGCCCTGGAACAGGGCAGGGAAGTATTCGCAGTGCCGGGATCCATCCATTCGCCGCTGGCGCGCGGTTGCCATGCGCTGATAAAACAGGGTGCCAAACTGGCCGAGTCGGCCCGCGACATCCTCGACGAGTTGCGCTGGCCGCGCGTGGCGGTCAACCACGCCGTCCCGCCAGACAACGACGACCCGTTATGGCTTGCAATGGGCTTCGAACCGGTGCATCTGGACGCGCTCATCGCACGCAGCGGGTTGACGGCTCAGGCGCTTTCCGCCATGCTGTTGGAAAGAGAGTTGTCGGGCCAGATAGCGACACTGCCCGGCGGCCTATATCAACGTATTGTTTAATAAAGATAATGTTCGATATACTTATTTTTTTATTTGAGAATTACCCGCAAATAGAGCTTGCCCCGGATCGTGACGCGCTCACAATCAAGCTTAACGCCGCGGGATTTAACGTCGGTGAAATCGATCAGGCACTGGACTGGTTTTCGGATCTCGATTCGCTCAACTCGACACAATATCCTGCCAGCCTTGCCGAACACCACGCCATTCGCGTTTATGCGCCTTACGAAGTTGAACGCATCGACGCCGAAAGCCGAGGATTCCTGCTGTTTTTACAACACGCCGGAATTATTAATCCTTTGCAGCGCGAGTGGATCATCGACCGCGTACTGGCTTTGGATGAACGCGAACCGAGCCTGGAAAAAATCAAATGGATTGCGCTCATCGTCCTGTGGAGCCAGACCCCCGGCCAGGATTACTCACTACTGGAAGACCTGCTGTTCAATCACGGCACCGCTCTTGCCATTCATTAGGCCGCACCCTTCATGTCAGCGTTAGTCATCGTCGAATCGCCCTCGAAGGCCAAGACTCTAAAAAAATACCTGGGAGCAGAGTACGAGATTCTGGCCAGTTACGGTCATGTGCGCGATTTGGTGCCGAAAACCGGCGCGGTCGACACCGAACACGGCTTCGCCATGAAGTACCAGCTAATCGAACGCAATGAGCGTCACCTCGCGGCGATACTCAAGGCCGCTAAAAAAGTCGACCGCATCCTGCTCGCAACCGACCCGGACCGGGAAGGCGAAGCCATTGCCTGGCACTTGTCCGAGATTTTGCAGGAAAACAAAACCACGGCCAAAAAACCTATCGCGCGAATAGAGTTCCATGAAATCACCCAAAGCGCGATCACCCACGCGGTCGAAAACCCGCGCGCCATTGCGATGCCGCTGGTCGATGCGCAACAGGCCCGTCGCGCTCTCGATTACCTGGTAGGCT
>DAICZK010000002.1 GCA_027311185.1 Sulfuriferula sp. | reverse complement strand
CGCTCGACCAGCACCCGACCTATGGCCTGATAAGGATAACCGTTCTGATCGGCGTAACCGACCTGGATCGTCCTGCCGTCGGTCAGTTGTATGCGCCCGGAACCCTGTATCTGCAAAAAGAACGCATCTACCGCGTTATCGACCCACACCAGCTCATCGCCGGCCAGAGGGAGCTTAGAGCCGTCGATTTCGGCGCGGCTCAAATAAGGAACGACTTTGTGCCCGACCAGACGCCCGCGCAGGCGCATGTGCTTCAATTCGGGATAAATAGCCGACAGGTCTATCGTCAGCAAGTCGCCGGGCACCGCGTACAGCGGCACGGAATAAGTCGGCGACGGCGTGAGGCTGCCGTGCAGCAAGGGCTCGTAATAACCCGTGACCAGGCCCTGCGTCGATCCGTCCGGCTGCAAGGATTGGTAAACGTTAAACCAGGCCTGGAAGAAAACCCGCACCTCGCTGTCGCTCGCCGGTTGCAAATTGGCGGCAGCGGCGCAGACCATCTGCCAGTCCGGCCGCGATTTCAGCGCGGTGCACGACTCCAGCCAGCTGTTCCAAGCGGACAACAGCGTATCGTCTCGCCAACCCGGCAAGGCGCTCCAGTCCGCCGGGCGCAGATTCGGCGTAACCGTTACCTGCGGCGGCGGCACAGGGGCGGGCGGCGGGCACAGCAGCGTGACGGGAGCCTGCGCCGGTACAGGCGCTGGAACAGAGATAGGCGCGGGCGCCCGCGGGGCCGTCGCGCAGCCGCCGAGCAAAACCGTTCCAAGAATGGCGACTGCTGCGCCGATCCGCAGGGTTACTGCGTATTCGCGCGTCTGCGGCGTTGCAAAGCTTGCGAATGGAATAACCATTCGCTGCGTTTCGCGTCTTGCATCCATCGCGAATGCGCAGTAACGTCTGCCATAGTTTTTCATGAACGAGCCCTTAGCACAATCCTTCCAAGTTCAAATACGGTAACGCCGCCTCTGGCGCGGGATGCGCCTGATGCGGCACTACCCCGAGCAGCGGCGCCGCGATATGCCGCTCCAGGTAAGCGAGGTTCTCCGCCATAGCCGACATCGGCGGCTGCGACTGATTCGCAACCCAGCCGGCCAGCGTCAGGCCCCGCGCCGCGACCGCCTCGGCGGTGAGCAGTGCGTGATTGATGCAGCCCAGGCGCAGCGCCACCACCAGGATGACTGGCAGCGCCAGTTGCGACGCCAGATCCGCCATCGTGTCCGCGTCATTGAGCGGCGCATAAAAACCGCCCGCGCCTTCGACTATCACCCTGTCTGCGGCGTCGCGCAACTGGTTGTAAGCCCGCTGTATCACCGCCATGTCGACGCGCTCGCCGACTTGCCGCGCGGCGATGTGCGGCGCTATCGGCGGCACAAACCGATAAGGGTTGCGAACCGCCAGCGGCGCATCGACATTGCTCTCTGCCTGCAATTGCAATACATCTGCCCAGACCATCTCGCCCGTCTGGCGGATCGCTCCGGACGCCACCGGCTTCATCCCGACCACCCGCAGGCCGCGCCCGGCGAAGCCGCGCAGCAAGGCAGCACTTACCAAAGTTTTGCCGACATCCGTATCGGTGCCGGTAACAAAATAAGCCGTCGACACGCTATGCTCCCCCGCCGGGCGTGACCGCGACTTCGCGCCGGTGGATGTGTACGACCGAATAGCCTTCTGCGCCGGGGGGCGCGGGCCGGGTTTTCTCATTCACCCAGGCATGGCCGTATATCACCTCGTAAGTGGCGGGCAGGCGGCCCGCCTCGCGGAAGCGTTCGATAGCAGCCTCCAGCGCCGCCCAGCGCGCCCGCCAAGTGAGGCCGAGGTTGCGCCCGCCCGTCACATTGTGCGCGCCTATGCCTTTGAGATCGCGCAACATGGTTTTCAGGTCGGCATAAGTCAGGGTGATATATTCCATGTCCATCACCGGCGCGCTAAAACCGGCGCCGAGCAGCACGTCGCCGATATCGTGCATATCGACGAAGCGGTTGACGTGGCTATAATCGTCCACGTCGGCAAACGCCGCGCGCAACTGTTTCAGCGTATCCGGCCCGAAGGTCGCGAACATCAGCAAACCGCCCGGTGCCAGCACCCGGTAGAGTTCGGCGAAACTCAGGTTCAGATCATCGCACCATTGCAGAGCCAGGCTTGACCATACCATATCGACACTGGAAGTCTTGAGCGGCAAGTGATCGATATCTCCGCACACGCTATGCCACGGGCTAGCGTGGCGCAACTTCTGCCAGAGAGTTTGCGGCGGGCGGGCGATTTCCAGCATGGCCATCGCCAGATCCAGCGCGACTATCGTCGCCTGCGGATAGCGGGCGCGCAGCAACCGCGTCGCGTAGCCAGTGCCGGAACCCGCGTCGAGCAAGACTTGCGGCTGATGCTTGATATAATCCAGGCGCTCCAGCATCCGGTCGGCGATCTCGCGCTGCAGCACCGCATGCGCATCGTAGCTTGGCGCCGCGCGCTCAAAGGCGAGGCGCACCAGATGCTTGTCGAGGGCCGAAGCGTCTTCGGGTCTGTCTGTCATGCATTTTCCTTAAAATTGCCGTATTAGGCCTGCAAAAATGCGAGCGCCGCGCGCTCGAATTCGGCCGGATGCGATAAAAAAGGCGCATGCGACGCGCCGACAATCCGGTGCAACCGCGCGTCCGGCAGCGCTTGTGCCAGCCATTCGGCGGCGCATCCGGGAACCAGGCGGTCGTAACTGCCCTGTACTACCAGCGCGGGAGCCGCAATTGCGCTCGCCGCAGCGCGCAAATCCGCACTGAGTAAAATGTCCAGCCCTGCCTGCAACACGCCCGTATCCGGTTTGCCGCGCGCGAACAACAAATTGCGCAACTGCGTCAACACCTGTCGCGCCGCCGTATCGCCATGAACTTGCAGCGCGAGGAAACGCTTGAGCGTCACCTCGTATTGCCCGGTCAGGTCCTGCGAAAATTGCGCGAACACGGTCGGGGCGATGCCGCACTCCCAATCTGTTCTGGTTGTAAAACACGGGTTGGTTCCCACCAGCAGCAAACGCCGCACTCGCTCGGGCATCATGCTGGCTATGGTCAAAGCCAGTTGCCCACCCAGCGACCATCCGCACAACGCGAACGATGTCGGCAAATCGGCCGCTACCGCTGCCGCCAGCGCTTCGAGCGTGTAAGGCGATACGCTGGCACGCCCGCCGTAGCCCGGCAAATCCACGCAGGTCACCGAGAACGAAGCCGACAGCCGCTCGGCGGTCTGCGCCCATACCCCGCCGTGCATACCCCAGCCGTGCAAAAGAACCAGTTCGGGAGGGCGCCCGCTCATGCGCGATGCGCGCCCAGCGCCGCCAATAATTGCGTCACGTCGGCGGCAGTGTGCGCGGCCGACAGCGAAATCCGCAAACGCGCGCCATGGCGCGGCACCGTAGGCGGCCGAATCGCCGGAACCAGCACGCCCTGCGCCAGTAAATTCGCGCTGACCGCGAGCGTCGCCGCGTTCTCGCCGATGATCACCGGCTGTATTGGCGTCGCGCTGTCGGCCACAGGCCAGCCCTGCGCCTGCAAGCCTTGCCGCAACTGCGCAATCAGCGCGCGCAACTGGTCGCGCCGCTCATCCCCCGCCGCAATGAGACCCAGGCTCGCCCGTAGCGCCGCCGACAGGATAGGCGGGCTCGCCGTAGTGTAAATATAAGTTCGAGCTTTCTGCAGCAGCCATGCGATCACCTCGCTTTGCGCCGCGACCGCAGCGCCGGACACCCCGGCCGCCTTGCCCAGCGTCGCCATATAAACGATGCGCGGCGAGGCGAGGCCGAAATGCGCGAGCGTCCCGCGCCCCTGCGAACCGAGGACGCCGAAGCCGTGCGCGTCGTCGACCAGCAACCAGGCGTCGTAAGCCTCGCACAATGCCAGAATCCGCGGCAAATCGGCCAGATCTCCGTCCATGCTGAACACCGCATCGACAGCGACCATTTTTTCCGCAGCCCGGCTGTTCTGCAACAGCCGCTCCAGCGCGGCCAAGTCTTGATGAGCATAGCGACTGAATTTTGCGCGTGACAATATCGCGGCATCGTTGAGCGAAGCATGATTGAGCCGGTCGGCGAACACCTCGCCACTGCGCCCGACCAGAGCCATGACGACGGCAAGATTCGCCATATAGCCGCTGGTGAACAGCAGCGCGGCGGGCAAACCAACGAATCGCGCGAACTCCTGCTCGAACGCGTGATGCTCGGCATGGTGTCCGGTAACCAGATGCGATGCGCCTGCGCCCACGCCCATCTGCGGCAATGCCTGCGACACGGCCGCCGCCAGCCCGGGATGCCGGGCCAGGCCCAGATAATCGTTACTGCAAAACGACAATAACGCTAGTCCGTCGAGGCTGACCCGCACCCCTTGCGCGCCATCAAGCAGGCGGCGCTGACGCAGCAAATCCTGTTCCGCCAGACCATCCAGCTGCGTGCGTAGCCGTGCCAGCGCTGCAAAGCTCATGCGGGGACCTCAAATTTCGTTATGCACCAGTCCGCGAATCTTCCGCCTCGATGCCCAGCTTGGCGAGCAAGGCGCGATCGCGCGCCACCTCCGGGTTGCCGGTAGTGAGCAATTTCTCGCCGTAGAAGATCGAATTGGCGCCAGCCAGAAAGCATAAAGCCTGAACCGCTTCGGCCATTTCGCCGCGCCCCGCCGACAGCCTCACGTAACTCGCGGACAAAACGATGCGCGCGACGGCGATGGTGCGAACAAATTCGAGCGGGTCGAGCGCTTCCGTCTCATCCGTTGCTTCGAGCGGCGTGCCTTCGACGCGCACCAGCATATTGATCGGCACCGATTCGGGCTGGGGGCTCAGATTGGCCAGTTGTGCGATCAGCCCGGCGCGCTGGGTGCGCGACTCGCCCATCCCGACTATTCCGCCGCAGCAGACGTGCAAATCTGCGCTGCGCACGCGCTCCAGCGTATCCAGACGATCCTGATAAGTGCGGGTAGTGATGATTTCGCCATAGAATTCCGGCGCGGTATCGAGGTTGTGATTGTAATAATCCAGACCTGCCGCTTTGAGTTGCTCGGCCTGCCCATCGCGCAACATGCCCAGCGTCGCGCAGGTTTCCAGGCCCAGCGCTTTCACTTCGCGTACCATGTCCAGTACGGGTTCCAGATCGTGCTGCTTGGGCCCGCGCCAGGCGGCGCCCATGCAGAAACGCGTCGCGCCGGCGGCTTTCGCGGCGCGCGCTGCGTCCAGCACTTCCGCCATCGGCAGCAGTTCCTGGCTGTCTATATCGGTATCGTAACGCGCCGCTTGCGGGCAATAACCGCAATCTTCGGAACAGCCTCCGGTTTTGATCGACAGCAGGGTCGAGAGCTGTATGCGATTGGGGTCGAAGTGTGCGCGATGCACCGTTTGCGCTTGGAAAATCAGGTCATTGAACGGTAGCGCAAACAGCGCCTCGATCTCTGCAACGCGCGAGGGGGTCGTTTTGATTCCAGGTTGAGTCATGTTATTCACTAAGTATCCACCTCTACAGTTAAGTCTTGCCAGTCTTCGCGTCCCGCGCGACAAATGTCCCAGGTTCCCCACGGCGCCACCGCGATGACCAGAAACAGCCAAATCACGGCCAATCCGTGCCAGCCATGGAACAGGCTGTTGATAGGCTGGCCGAACGCGACCATCGTACCCGTTGCGCCGTAAAACCGGTATCCTGCAATGCGGTTGTAATAAACCGCGCGCGGATTAGGATGATAGGCAACCGATGAATAGACGAAGATTGATATAGCGAACTATACCATCAGCAGTGGCGCGATAATCGTCACGATGATGCTGCCGATATTGAACATACGCGCAGCGAACAAGGACTGCGCCGCAGTAACTGCTTTGGTCGCCATCAGCAACTTTCGCTATAATGAAAGTATGCATTCTGGGGAATTTGGATCGGATAGTCAATCTTGAGCCGGTTAATATTAAACAGCAGCTTAAATTTTATGCGCCTGCTGCTGCCGCAAAATTGTCTATTATGCGGCGCCGACGCGGGCGACGCCGTGCTTTGCACGCCTTGCCTAGCCGATCTGCCTTTGCACGACTCCCCCGCCTGCCCGATTTGCGCGCAACCGACCGCAACGCATTCAGTCCTTCCCTATCCCGCGGCTCCCGAGCACAACCCCGGCGAAGTCTGCGGCGCCTGCTTGCGACATCCGCCCGCCTTCACGCGCAGCGTCTCCGCCTACACTTATCGCTTTCCTCTGGACAAATTAATTCCCGCGTTAAAATATCACCACCAGTTTGCAGTGGTCGATGTGCTTACCGCGCCGCTCGTCGCGCGTGTCGCCAGCGCATCGCTACCCGATGTGCTCGTCGCCATGCCGCTGCATCCGCTACGCTTGCGCGAGCGCGGTTTTAATCAATCGCTGCTGCTTGCCCGCCGCCTCGCCGCGCGTTTGCAAATTCCGCTGCTGGAACACACCTGCCAGCGGATTCGCGATACCGCACCGCAGACCGGCCTGCCGGTCAAACAGCGGCAGGCCAATCTGCGCAACGCTTTCGTCTGCACTGACGCCGTCGCCAACAAGCGTATTGCGATCGTCGATGATGTCATGACTACGGGCAGCAGCCTCGATAGCCTGGCGCGAGCGCTGTTGCGCGCGGGGGCTGCCGATGTACAGTGCTGGGTGTCGGCGCGCGCCGTGATGCCCTAAATATTTTTATTTGCCACACCTCGAATTGCGTCCCATGAATTTGCATGGATCGGTGTTTCCCCTAGGAGCTCGCCCCGGCACAGAATTCCGCCAGAAACCCGTCTACGGTCGGATAGCGCAAGCGCACCCGCAATTCGCGCTTCATCCGCGTGTTCAAGAGGCGCCTCGATTCGCTCATGAACGACAGCGAATTGGCGGGCAACGATAGTTGCGCCTGCGCACGCGAAATTTCCGGCGGCGCGGGCAGGTCAAACAGCCGTGCGACCAGGCCGAAGTATTCGCCCATCTTCAGCGCACTCTCGTCGCTGGCATGATAAACCCGCCCGTTGCCGCCGCGAAACAGCGCCGACTCGACTATGCGCGCCAGATCGTCGGCGTGGATGTGATTCGTGTAAACATCGTCCTCCGCGCGAAGTACCGGCGTGCCGCGTTCGATACGCGTGCGCGGCAGCCGCTCCGCCGCATAAATTCCAGGCACCCGCAATATGGACACGCTAGCGCCGCTACTGCGAGCGTAACGCCGCACCCGCAGTTCCGCGTCGACGCGACGGATTGCGCGAGCGGTAGACGGATGCACCGGCCTCGTTTCCGCCACCCAGGCACCTGCGCAATCGCCGTAGACCCCGCTGGTGCTGATATACACCAGGCGTTGCGGGCATGCGCCGCGCCGCGCCAGCGCAGCGAGCAAATTTCGGGTGTGCGTGTCGATCGCGCCATGTGAGGGGGGTGGGGCGAAATGCAACACCACGTCGGCAATTGCCGCAATTCGCGTTAAACTATGCCGTTGACTGAGGTCTGCCACAATAGGGATGATCCCCGCCGCGCGCAATTGCGCTGCGTTAACGCTTGAACGCACCAGCCCAAATACACGATAATGCGGCAGTAATCGTTGCGCCGTGCGCAGCCCGACATCGCCGCAACCGACAATCAGCACGCGCTTAACCGAGGAATGTTTATGTCGCATCAAATCACCATCCAGCCCAGCGGGCACATATTTACTGCAGAAGACGACGAAACCCTGCTTGCCGCCGCCCTGCGCTCAGGCTTCATGTTACCTTATGGTTGCCGCAACGGCGCATGCGGCAGTTGCAAAGGGACCATACTGACGGGTGCAGTCGACTACGGTGAATATCAATCCGGCGCGTTGACCGATGCGGACATTGCGGCCAACCGGGCACTGTTCTGCGTCAGCCGCGCAACCAGCGACGTCGCTATAGAATGCCGCGAAATCGGCGCCGCCAAAGACATACAAATTAAAACCGTGCCGTGCCGGGTAAATAAAATCACCAAGCTTGGTCACGACGTCATCGGACTGCATCTGAAATTGCCCGCCAGCGAGCGCGTCCAGTTCCTCGCCGGCCAATATATCGACATCTTGCTCAAGAACGGCAAGCGCCGTAGTTTCTCTCTCGCCAATGCGCCGCACGATGACGCTTTCCTGCAATTGCATATCCGTTACGTACCGGGCGGAGAATACACTGAGCATGTGTTTAACAACATGAAAGAAAAGGACATATTACGCATGGAAGGGCCGTTGGGCAACTTTTTCTTGCGCGAAGACAGTGATAAGCCGATTATATTTATCGCCGGCGGTACCGGCTTCGCGCCGATTCAGTCCATGGTAGCCCATGCCCTGCATCAGCGCC
Organism: Sulfuriferula sp.; assembly: GCA_027311185.1. Classification (GTDB taxonomy): domain Bacteria; phylum Pseudomonadota; class Gammaproteobacteria; order Burkholderiales; family Sulfuriferulaceae; genus Sulfuriferula. The sequence goes on along the minus strand of DAICZK010000002.1, from coordinate 17,179 downwards.
TGGAGCGCGAAATGACCCTGTACTGGGGCGCGCGGCAATTGCGCGACCTGTATTTACCGCAGGTTCCCTCGCGCTGGCAGCAGGAAAACCCCAATTTTACGTTCATCCCGGTGTTGTCCGAACCCGACGCAAAAGATGCCTGGCCGGGACGCAGCGGACTGGTCGTCGACGCTGTGATAGCGGATTTCCCCGATTTGTCCGGGTATCAAGTTTATGCCTGCGGCGCGCCCGCTATGGTCGCCGCTGCGCGCACGGCCTGCGCGCAGTGTGGCCTGCCGGAAAACGAATTTTACGCCGATGCGTTCTCTTATCAATCGGATCCGGGTTAAGGCTAGGCCGCAAACAACCGCTGCCAGCCCCCGTGCCCCAATTCGCGCAGCGTAGCCTTATTTTTCTCGTAAATCTGTTCGGCTTCCGGGAATGCGGCGACCGCCCGCGCTACGCTATCCTCGCGCAGCAGATGCAGCATGGGATACGGCGAACGATTAGTGTAATTTTCAATATCGTCCGTCGCCGTCCCGGCGAACTGGAATTGCGGATGAAAACTCGCTACCTGCAACTGATCGTCGAATTCCGGCTCGGCCGCCGCCGCATCCGCCACATCGAGAAAATCGTTATAATCGAGAAAATCGGTCAGCACCGCAGGATGTATCAGCAACGTAGTATCCACCAAATCGGGATCGCTGTCGTACAAATACCGCAATTCGTCCAACAAATCCGCCAGCAGATCCTCCTCGGTCGTGGCACTGCTCACCACATAACGAATCCGATCCTTGACCTGCACGGCTTTGGCGAAAGGGCACAGATTCAAACCGATAACCGCTTTTTCCAGCCAGGTTTTGGTTTCCTTGATAATGGTCTCGTTATCTGAATTCACGATTTTTCTCCAATCTGATTTCTTCGTTGGCAGTCATGGCCGTTTGCTCAATACACCGCGTCGTGATTACCCACATTCACCAGAATAATCCGGTCATCCTGTATCAGCAACTCCAGAGTAATGCGATAAGAAAGATTAATGGAAACAGAATGCAATGCTTGCAGCTTGCCACCCAGCGCATGCAAGCGCAATGAAGGATGGTAGGGATTGAGCTCCAGCAGTTGCAGGATGCTGAGACACTGTTTTTCCAGTTCGGGATGCCGCTTGAGGAAATACGCCGCGCGTTTTGTGTAATGCTCGGTAAAAACCAGGCGATGGCTCATGCGCCGAATTTCAGCCGCGCCAGATGTTCCTCTGGCGACTCCTGCACAAATCGTCCCGCTGCCAGGTCGGCGCGAGCTTCGGCCAGCGCCGCTTCCAGTTCGCACTCGCGCAGATAATGATACTGAGCGATATCCATCACCACAAAGCGGTCCTTGCCGCGCACCGATACTATCGCCTCAGTATGCTCTGCCAGCATGGCCTCAATGGCGGCAATGCCCTTTGTTTTCAGATCGTTGGCAGTAAGATGCGACATGACTCAACTCCTCGCTGCATTATTTTCTATGCATTTGATCATACGCCGGGCAGTATTATTGAGCAAATAAAACGAGCATATCCCTTACAGCCAGCGCCGCACGCGCGCGCAATACGCCGCATAGTCGGCGCCGAATTTAGCGCTCAGATGCGCTTCTTCGTTCGCGATCACCGCATAGCGCATGATCAGCCAAACCAGCGGTGCAAAAACAAGCGGCCAAAGGCTGCCCATCAACAGCGTCACCGCAATATAAAGCAGCGCATCGGCGACATAGATGGGATTGCGGCTAAAGGCGAACGGCCCGCGCGTCACCAACGTTGACGCCGCCTTGTAAGGATTCACCGTGGTCTTGTGCCGCCATATCGTCCACACTGCCCATAGCATCAGCGCGATGCTCAGTGCGAGCAACGCCCAGGCCAGAGCTTGCAGCGGCGCGGGTTCAGGCCCGCCCAGCGGCAATACGCGATGCTGCAACCACCACCCCGCGCCCAGCCCGGCAGCATAAACCAGCGGCGGCGGCGCCAGGGTGCGCGGCCGCGCAGTCGGTTCATTTTTCATCCATATCCCCTAAAATTGTACGCGCGTTGGCCTCGCTCGCCTGCAAGATGGTAGCGCGATCCACGCCGCGCAACAATGCTATTTCGTCGGCAATGCGCAGCAGATACTCGGGACTGTTGCGCTGCCCGTGCGCCCAGACTGGCGCCATGTCCGGCGCATCGGTTTCGAGCACGATGGCATCCAGCGGCAAGGTAGCGGCAAGCCGGCGCAGATTGAGCGCGCGCGGATAAGTCAGCGCGCCGCCGAAACCGAGCTTGAAACCCTGTCTGATGAAGTTGTCGGCTTGCTGCACGCTACCATTAAACGCGTGAGCAATGCCTAGTCGCACGTCGAAACGCCGCAACTGCTTGAGAATCGCATCGTTGGCGCGGCGCGTGTGCAGCAAGACGGGCAAGCTGAACTCGCGCGCAATCTTGAGCTGTTCGGCGAAGTAATACGTTTGCAAGGTAGTGTCGGCATCCTTGATCCAGCTATCCAGGCCGATTTCGCCTATCGCGACCAGCGGCATTGCCGCAGCCTCCGCGCGTAGACGCTGCAGATCGTCGGCGCGGTGGCGGTCGACGTACAGCGGGTGCAAACCCAGTGCGGGACTGCACAAGGAGTAACGCAGACAGGTCGCGCGCACCGCCGCGAAATTATCGGCGGCGACGCCCGGCACGACGATACGGGTCACCCCAGCCGCTATCGCGCGCGCAACCACCGCGTCCCTGTCCTCGTCGAACTCGGACGCGTCAAGATGGCAATGTGTGTCAGTCAGCGCCATGGCTCAGTCCGGTTGCTGCGCCAGCACTTTGCGCACCGGCACGGGAATCGCGGCGGCGAGCGCCTCGTCCGGGCGCGCCCACCAGCCGTCCTGCTCGGCGACCCGCAACGGCAATTCGGCCACCTCGACCCAGCATGGCGTGATGGTAAGACCGAAATGGGTGAACACATGACGGAAGCTGGGGCAGGCCCGAACCGCGAGCACGTTCAGACCCCAGGAGTCACGGCACACGCTTAATACGTCGTCATGCACAGGCAATTCGGGGAAGCTCCACAGGCCGCCCCAGATGCCGGTCGGCGGCCGCTGCTCCAGCCAGATTCGCCCGGCGTGGTGCAAAATCACGAACTGCGCGGTTTTATGCAGCCTGATTTTTTTCGCTCCGGGTCTGGCTGTCGGCAACAGTGCGACGCGCTGCGTCGCCAGCGCCACGCAGCTGCCCGCCACCGGGCAGTCTGCGCAACGGGGCTTGCTGCGCGTGCATAACAGCGCGCCCATATCCATCAGCGACTGCGTGTAAATGTCGACTTGGGCCAACGGCAGCAGCGACTCGGCCAGCGCCCACAAGCGCATCTCCGTCGCTCTCTCGCCGGGGAAACCCTCCACACCGAAATGCCGTGCCAAAACGCGCTTGACGTTGCCGTCCAGAATCGCCGCCCTGGCGCCGAAGCAAAAGGCGGCGATGGCCGCTGCGGTCGAGCGCCCGATGCCCGGCAGTACGGCCAGTTGTTCGGGCCGCGCCGGAAACACGCCGCCGCAATCCTGAATGATACGCTGGGCCGCGGCATGCAGATTGCGCGCGCGCGAGTAATAACCCAGGCCGCTCCAGTACGACAACACCTCGTCGAGATCCGCTGCGGCCAAACCGGGCAAATCCGCAAACCGCGCGACAAACCGTTCGAAATAGGGAATGACGGTGGCAACCTGGGTCTGCTGCAACATGATTTCAGACAGCCAGACCCGATAAGGGTCGCGAGTACCCTGCCAAGGCAAGCCGTGACGCCCGTGTTGGCGCTGCCAGACCATTAAATGCGATGCAAATTCACTCATCTTGCCAAGATACTATCTTATGCTGTTTGTTGCCAGTCTCTTGCAGGCGTGACACCCCTCCGGCGAGGCCGGAAGGGGGTGGCTTACAGCTTTTGGTGCGTACCGTCGCAAAACGGCGCTTTGGCGCTAGACTTGCAGCCGCAAAGGTAATATTTGCCCTGCTCGGCGATTTCGAGTTTCACCGGCGTTATACCGGTCTCACCGTGCGCGCCGTCGCAAAACGGCTGGTTCTTGGACAAGCCGCAGGCGCACCAGTAATACTCACCTGGGGCGAGGTCTACGGCAAACGGCGATTTTTGCACACATACTGGCTTAGTCATGACTGAGTCCTTTCATTGGTTATGGATAATTAATCCTTGTAGGCTTCAACTGGGACGTTGATTTTGATGTCGTCGCCGACCAAAGGCAGGAAAGTAGTCATGCCATAATCCGAGCGTTTGATCTCGGCGCTGACATTTCCGCCGCATAACGTCTTCCGGTTCATCGGATTGAGGCCACAATGAAAGTTGCTGACGGTAACATGCAAAGGCCGGGTTACGCCGAGCAAGGTGAATTCCCCGTCCGCGCCAACAACCTTGTCGCCGTCAAAATCCAGCTTGTCCGACTTGTAAGTCATGGTCGGGAATTTCGCGACATTAAAAAATCCCTTGGCGGTCAGGTGCTCGTTCCATAAAGGAAATCCCATGTCCAGCGATTTGGTGTTGATGGTCAAATCCACGCTACCGGTTTCGGCCGCCATGTCCAAGCGCACTTTGCCGCTGGTTTCGTCAAACCGCCCGCGCTGCGTCGTGAAACCCAGATGGCTGACTTCAAATTCGGGGAAGGCATGCTGCGGGTCTATCGTATAACTGTCCATCGCGGCGAATGCGCTGGTACTCATCGCGGCGGCCAGGGATAGGGCGATCAACGTGTGTTTCGTTTCATACTCCTCAGGTTAAAAAAACAAAAAATAAACAATGTACTATCTCCCAGCAGCGAGGAACAGGTGAACCGGACCTGCACCGCGTCGGCGACCACCGAAGGATCTGCCCACATCCCTGCGCCTAGCCCGTACTGCGCGCGCGAAACGGGAATATCGCCCTCCAGCGTCAGCTGGCTGGCGACAGGGGTGGCCGTAAACGGCACGACCACGACGCGACTCGTGCCCTTGATCGTCAGTTTGCCCGTGGCCTGATACCGGTTGCCGCCCAGCGCCGCGAGCCCGGTCGAGACGAAGCTCGCCGTCGGATAAGTCTGGACATCGAACCACAATTTACCCTTCACCTCGTCGTTGACGTCCCTCCTCCGGGCATCCACGCGAGGAGCCTGTCGGACTCGAAGAATCGTAGCGAAAATTCGGCTGGGCGAGGGCAGATTTCGCCGGTTTTGCAGGTCAATAGTCGCTCTATTGACCAAAAAAATGGTGAAATATGGACCGGTCAGGCGGATTTGCAGCTGATTTCCTTTAAGTCCGACAGGCTCCTAGCAGCGCTTTCATCGACGATCTCCCAGCCAGGGTAACATCCGGCTCAGGGTACGGTCGCGCGCGATAAAATTATGATGAAGCGCGGCGCCTACATGTACAACCACCAAGCCCGACAAACTGTAGTTGAACACTTCATGCAGCGTTTTAAACACATGGTCAGGCGGCTTGTCGACGGCGATCAGATTGGGTAGCGGCAACACGCCGAACAGCACGACCTGAAATCCCGAAGCCGAGCTCATGATCCAGCCGGATAACGGCACGGCCAGCATTAGTGCGTACAGACCCGGATGCGCGGTCTGCGCGCCCAGCATCTGCAAGCGCGGCATGCCGGCAAGCTCGGGCGCCGGCCGGTGGGTCGCACGCCACTGCACGCGCATCAGCACCAACGCCAGAATGATAATCCCCAGCCACTTGTGATAAGAATAAAGTTGCAGCCTGCGCGGCGACAGCGCCAAATCGCTCATGTACAGACCGAGCAGAAAGGCGGTAATGATGAGCCCGGCTACAAGCCAATGCAGGATTATTGAAGTACGGGTATAAACAGTATTCATTACCGATTCCCTGATTGATTGAAAACGCTGCCCAGACGACGCAGCATGGTTTGCATTTGCGCTATCTCGTCAGCGCCCAGAGCCGCGAACGCCTCGTTCAGATATTGCAGATGGCGAGGAAATACCTCGGCAAACAACAACTCGCCCTGTTCAGTCAAGCTGACGATCTGACTGCGACCGTCGTTCGCGTCGCTCATTCGCCGCACCAGGTTTTTTTCTGCCAGCCGATCGACCACGCCAGTCAAAGTCCCTTTGGTAATCAGCGTCTGCTCCCCCAACTCGCGAAAGCTCATGCCCGCCCTATTGCCCAGCGTGGCGATGATATCGAACTGGCACTTGGTCAGGCCCAGACTGCGGATATGGTGTGAAGAATAAACCTCAAAAGACTGGTAACAGCGCGCCAGCTCACGAATTAACGGAAGAATCGGATAGTCCAACATTAACCACGCCTCGCGATATCAATCTGCAATTCATGCAATATAGTACTAACGAGAACTATATGCAAGCGGTAATTCAAGACAATGAGAATCGGCGTCGAAACAACCGAACAGATGACTACCTCCTACTGAAAGGTATCGCTGCCCATCTTGAAGCATTAGTCGTGGCCGTTGAGCGATGATAAATAAAGATTGATTTATCTACATTAAAGCGGCCATAATTATCAGCATAAAAAATTCTGATCGGGCTAGCAATTCGGGTTCTGCATTCACACAATTATAACCAGCACAGGCGAGGAATATTGTGGCACCTCTATTCTGCAAAAAATCGGGTCGCGCAAAATAACATGGGGCGATTGCTCTCTATCGTCAATCGCTACCTGCCTTTACTATTGGTCATAGTAATCGGTTTGGCGATCGCTAAGGCTGTTCGCCAATATGCAGCGGGATTCGGGGTGACCATAACGCATTGGGAGTCCGGTCTGGCCTCCTGGATGCTTGTCTGGTGGGGTATCGTCCTGGCATTTGCCATCCTGTTTGGGGTGTTGACGCTGGTCGGTCTGTTGGCGCATGCGGGACGATTACCGGATTGGATGATTAAAAGGAGATGGCTGATGGACATACTGGATCGCCTGACCAATCGGCAAGCGCTGGAAGGGCGGCTTAACGAGAATACCCAGGCAAGCTTTATTAACGCCGAGGCGCTGGCTACCGCGCTCAAGTCGAAAGTCATCGGCCAGGACGACATTTGCGAAGATCTGGCAGCGCAAATCCGGCGGCGTTTAGCCCTCCAGCAGCGCGGCAAGCCCGTAGGCGTGTTTCTTTTTGCGGGACACCCGGGCACGGGCAAAACCTATCTTGGCAAACAGCTCGCGGCCGAATTGGGGCGCAAGCTCCTGCATCTCGACATGACCCAGTTTTCGCGCGGCATGGGCGCGACGGTCCTGTTCGGCTCACCCAAGGGTTATGTGGGCTCCGATAATTATGGCAAACTCACCGGCGGGTTGCGCGATACCCCGGATGCCGTGGTATTGCTTGATGAAATAGAAAAAGCCGATGCGGAAGTACACAAAAAATTTCTTACTGCCTGGAATGACGGATTTGTAACGGAGGCTTCCGACGGTCGGCAAATCTCCACCACCAGGGCCATTTTCGTCCTCACGACCAACGCCGCCATCGATGCGCTCGAAGATATACGTCGCCAGCACAGCCAGGATCAGGACGAAATGCGTCGAGCTGCGACCAATGTGCTGAAAGAGTCTGGTTTTGCTCCCGAGGTATTGAATCGCATAGACCGGATATTCGTGTTTGCCAGGCTGGCCGGGCTCGATATCGCGAGGGTGACGCTACTGGAAATCGAGCGCATGATACAAAGCTATGGTCTGGCTGTCGCCGATCAGGGCATCGATGCGGAAATTCTGTACAAACTGATGCAGCGACAAACGAAACTCGCCGACGCAGCGTCTTCGAGAGACCTCGTGCGCGCGATTGAGGAATCCGTGGCCGACTCGCTGATTGTCGCCAAACAACAAGGCGCACGCTGTATCGCGCTAATCGAGGAACACGATACCGTTTGCGCCAAACCAGTACCTTGCCCCAAGTGAGTCAAAATTGATCGCCGATCCCTCTCCTCAAAAAACGCTGTCAGCCAGCTTCGGCGAGCTATGGAAGCATGCACCGCTATGGCGACTCAGCTTGCTGGGTGCCGGAATCGCTGCAACGCTGCTGCTGATTTATCCGCCCGGGCAATCGGACACGCCGCAACCGTCAACGCATCCGGCCGTATCGACTGCCCCGCAAATCGTTGCGCCGGGCAATGCGCCTGCGCCGTCAGTTACTGTGGCGAATAACAGCGCGGCGGCAATATCGCAACCACTTGAAAATACAGACAAACCAGTTCGGCAACACGCGAAAATCGTGCCCGCCATAAGCGAACGAAAACCCGATCCGGCGCCGCCTCCAGAAAATGACCGCGCAGCGAAACCCGAGTTTTCGCCTGAACTGCCCAGAGGGATCAGCAGCGATATCGCAATGGCAGATCAAAACTGCAACGACGCCGGACCCATGCGCTCGCCGCTCATCCCATCGTCACCGATGTCGGGACAAATCGTCTCATTCTTGCCCCAGGCGCAAGCCATGGCACTCATTCCGCGAACCGAGCAAGCTACAAATGGCGAAATCGACCCCGACTATGTCCGGAATGTACGTGCGGTTATTCATCCCGATGGCGCACCGCAGCAAGCGTATGTGGTGACCTTGATCCCCGCAGGCATGAACGCCTACGTCGGGCAGCAGGTGCAATTTATTTCGGGCCACGCATCGCCCGAATTGGCTTGTCATTACATTCCGAATCTGGTCATCAATACTTCAAACCGATGAAGGCTAATTATTGGTTATTGCTCGTACGAGCATGGCCATTTTTTTATCGTTTATTCTCACGCAGCCAAATCGCGTGTTGCGAGTCCTCGATGGCATACACACCGCGCGCGCTTTTCCAAACCAGTGCCTTCGCGCGCAAGGCTTCAAGCGCGTACTGGATTGAAGAGTCGTCTATGTTTACCTCGGCTTGTTTCAACGTGCCACATATCTCCTTGTACATCTCGATGGTATGCGGCCGAAACGGAGCAAAATCGACCCCGGTTATCGCCATGACGGTAAGCACAGTCGCCTGTAACGGAGGCAGGGCATTGACTTGGCGCATGAAACCCTGCTTTGCATCGGCCAGGATATTATCGAGCAACGCCAGAAATACGCTATCGACCTGGACGGCGGTCACGTCGAAACGAAACGCCAGGTCGTCGAGCGCTTTGCGTAGCGACTCCGGTTTGTGACCCGCGGCGGTAAACGCAGTCCGCATGGCATCCAGGGAGGGTTTGAGCGAACCATCGTATTGCTCTCTTTCCCAGGCCAGGTAATCGTCTCCCAGCGGCTCCAGGTCGAACAGCACGGCGTTCAAGAACGCCTGATCCTTGCCTTGCACGAGCAAACTGAGTTTGTCGCGATTGGAGCCGGTCGCAATCAGCCGGAATCCGTGATGCGCGGAACCATTCAACTGATCGCGTGCGGCCTTGAGGGCAAACAGCGCCGATGCGCCTGCATCCGTGGTGATTGCGTGTTGCGCCTCGTCGACAATCAGGACGATCATCGCCCGGGTGGCATCGGATAACTCGGTCAGCGCCTTGGCAAGCGTTTTGCCTGAGCCGATGCCGACTTTTTCGATTTCGAGCTGTATGCCAGCTATACTCACCTTGCTCAGACCGCCAAGGCGCGCCCAGCGCAAAATGGCGCCTTCTCTTTTTTGCAGGTGCTCGCGTATCGCTTGCGCGATCAAATCGCCGGGATCGCGACTGCGATCGCTCCAGAGATCGACATAAATCACCTCGGCGCCCTGCGCTTGCAGCACCGGGATGATATCTTCGTTAATGAGCGTGCTCTTACCGGTGCGTCGCGGCGCCGAGATGAATACGCCAGACTGCCCTTTTTGCGACAGCGTGCGTTTGGCAATGTTTTGCGCCAGAATCGGGCGATGAAAAATAGCGGCGCTCATGGTAACGTCCTGACATGGAACCGACCAAATTATAAGCAATTATAGTTTATTATAGTCACGCGCGCGCTACCGCGCGAAAACGATAAATCAACGGGAATTATAGCGAATTATAGTTCGCATCCAACAGGCAAAACCGGGGTTGCCATCTTCTCCCGTCAACCAAATTTCGATCCGCAGCAGCGGCTTACAACCCCAGATCCTGCCACATCGCATCCACCCGCGCTTTGACCGCGTCGCTCATGACGATAGGAGTACCCCACTCGCGCGCCGTTTCGCCTGGCCATTTATTGGTGGCGTCCATCCCCATCTTGCCGCCCAGACCGGACACCGGGCTGGCGAAATCCAGATAATCGATAGGCGTGTTCTCCACCAGCAGCGTATCGCGCACCGGGTCCATGCGCGTGGTGATCGCCCAGATGACTTCTTTCCAGTCGCGGATGTTGACGTCGTCGTCAACCACCACGATAAACTTGGTGTACATGAACTGGCGCAAAAAACTCCAGATGCCGAACATGACGCGCTTGGCGTGGCCCGGATAGGATTTTTTGATGCTGACTACCGCCAGCCGGTACGAGCAGCCTTCCGGCGGCAGATAAAAATCGACAATTTCGGTAAACTGTTTTTGCAGCAGCGGCACGAACACTTCGTTTAACGCTACGCCTAGCACCGCCGGCTCATCGGGCGGTTTGCCGGTATAGGTGCTGTGATAAATCGGGTCGCGACGCATGGTGATACGTTCTACGGTGAAGACCGGGAACTGGTCGACCTCGTTGTAGTAACCCGTATGATCGCCGAATGGCCCTTCTGCGGCGGTTTCTCCGGGATGGATCACCCCTTCGAGCACGATCTCGGCGCTGGCCGGTACCTGCAGATCGTTACCCAGACACTTCACCACCTCGGTCTTGGCGCCGCGCAGCAGCCCCGCAAACTGGTACTCCGACAGCGCGTCCGGTACCGGCGTGACAGCGGCCAATATGGTCGCCGGGTCCGCGCCCAGCGCGACGGTGACCGGGTAAGGCTGGCCCGGATAACGCTGCTGGAATTCGCGGAAATCCAGCGCCCCGCCGCGATGCGCGAGCCAGCGCATGATGACCTTGTTGGGCGCAATCACCTGCTGGCGATAAATGCCCAGGTTCTGCCGGTTTTTATGCGGCCCGCGCGTAATCACCAGACCCCAGGTAATCAGCGGCCCGGCGTCGCCAGGCCAGCAGGTCTGGATGGGCAAGCGCGCGAGGTCGACATCGCGGCCCTCCCAGACGATGTCCTGACACGGCGCGCGGCTCAGTTCCTTGGGTGCCATATTGAGCACTTGTCGGTAAACCGGCAATTTGTCCCAGGCATCTTTCAAGCCTTTGGGCGGTTCCGGCTCTTTGAGGAAAGCCAGCAATTTCCCCACCTCGCGCAGCGCTTCGACGTTGTCTTCGCCCATGCCCAGCGCGACGCGGCGCGGCGTGCCGAACAAATTCGCCAGTACCGGAATAGTGTGGCCGACGGGATTTTCGAACAGGATGGCCGGGCCGCCCGCATTCAATACCCGCGAACAGATTTCCGTCATTTCCAGCCTGGGGTCGACCGGCGTTTTAATCCGCCTGAGTTCGCCGATTTGTTCCAGCTGTTCAATAAAATCGCGCAAATCTTTATATTTCAAGAGCACCTCGGAGCAATCAAAACTGACCGTGCAGGCCGGAACGGCAGCTGCGGCTTACGACTATCGCCGTATTTTCGCCAGCACTGCCGTCGTCGACGCGGCATGCAAAAACGGAATAGAAACCGCCCGTCCGCCCCAGGCCAGGACCTCTTCGCTACCGACCATCGCGTCCACCGCCCAGTCGCCGCCTTTTACCAACACGTCGGGGCGCAATGCCAGGATCAAATTCAACGGGGTATCGTCGGCGAAAGCCAGCACGCGATCAACGCTGCCCAGCGCCGCCAGCACCGCCATCCGGTCGGCGACGGCATTGATCGGCCTATCCTCACCCTTGCCCTGCCGTCGCACCGACTCGTCGCTGTTCACGCCAACCACCAACGTCGCACCCAGCGCCCGCGCCTGCGCCAGATAAGTCACGTGGCCGCGATGAAGTATGTCAAAGCAGCCGTTGGTGAACACCAGTGGGCGCGGCAAACCGGCCAGTTGCGCGATGAGCATCGGCAGCTCAACGATCTTTGCCTCGAAGGCTGGCCCCACCGGATCGGCCATCAGGGTGCCTTATCGATGTACTCGAACAAGGTGACCACGCCGATTACTCCGGCGGTTGAGCTCGCAATCTTCGCTGCGTCCTGGCCTTCCTGCTGTGTGACAAAACCCATTAAATACACCACACCGTCTTCAGTCGTGACTTTAACAGCAGAAATGGGGAAGCGCTTGGCATCGAGAAAACGTGTTTTAACCGCCGTCGACAGATATGCGTCGCTCGTGCGTATGGCCAAGGTAGTCGGCGGCTTGATTTTGATTTCATCGTAGACGCGTGTGACATCCATCACGCTGTGCGCGATGTCCTCGATTTTCTGCCGGGTTTGCGCGTCCGGAACCTCGCCGGTCAATAACGCCGAGCGATTGAAGCTCATGACGTCGACGTGAACGTAATCGCTGGGAAACGCCGTGTTGATATGATTGGCGATACGCAATTCAATTTCCTTATCGTCAAGATAAGCACCCGAACTGCGCCTGTCCGTAGCCATCATGACGCCCGCCCCGGCACCGGCCGCAACCAGCGGCACGCAAGCCTGCAATTGCACAACCAGCATCCCAGCCGTTACCAACATTAATAATCTACGCATTACTCTACTCCCAGAATCGTTCTGTCGATCCCGTCGCACAAACAGTGTACGACGAGCAAATGCACTTCCTGTATCCGGGCAGTGCTCTCCGACGGCACGCAGATATGTACATCGGCCTCGCCCAGCAATTCGCCGAGCAACCCGCCGCCATTGCCCGTCAGCGCAACGACGCGCATATCGCGCCCGCGTGCGGCGCTGACCGCTTCGAGCACGTTGCGCGAATTGCCGCTCGTGGATATCGCCAGCAGCACATCCTCGGCATGCCCGAGCGCCGCCACCTGTTTGGAAAAAATCATGGCGAAATCATAATCGTTAGCGATCGAGGTGATCGCCGAACCATCCGTCGTCAGCGCCACCGCCGCCAGCCCCGGACGCTCCATCTCGAAACGGTTGATCAATTCTGAAGCAAAGTGCTGCGCGTCGGCAGCCGAGCCGCCGTTACCGCAGGCAAGTATCTTGCCGTCGGCCAGCAAGCTTTGGCTGATCACCGCCACCGCTGCAGCAATCTGCGGCGCGAGGCTGGAGGCGGCCTCTCTCTTGAGATCCGCGCTGGCATTGAAAAGTTCTACGATGCGATCTTCTGAATCCATAGGAAAAACATAAGTTTTATACCGAGAGGCGACAATTATGCCACAGGTCGCGTATCCGCCTAAGCTAATCTTGAGCAATGAGATACGCTGCTTTCGTTGGGGCTATGCATGAGCCACCGGACGCGACACAAGAAAAATTCTTTTTGCTGTGACAGTTTCGAACCGGCGGCAACAATGCAATTCAGGATACTGCCAAAAAAGACGAATTCGAGCTAATGATCTTTATTCGCTCTACCTGCAGCAATAACGCCGGAATCGGCGGCCGGCTACGCGCCGAATGCATTGCGCACCCAGTTTATCGTCGCGCCCTGAATCAAAAACGCGTCAAACCGGCATGGCGGCGTCGGCGAGAGCCGCGTCAGATACCATTGCGCGGTGGCGACGAGTTTCTGCTGCTTGCGCCCATCTATGCTGGCGAGCGCGCCACCGAACCGGGCGTCTGCGCGCGCCCGGACTTCAACAAACACCAGCGTTCGCCCGTCACGCATAATGAGGTCTATCTCGCCCAGACGACAGCGAAAATTTCGCTCGACCAGCGTCAGCCCCTGCCTTGTCAGATAATCCGCCGCCAACTGCTCGGCTGCCACCCCGCTTGCCATGCGTCACTCCCGTCAAAAATCAGATTGAACCGAGGGGGCCACCCACGCCCTAAATCTGTGTATTCTGGGTTAAAATGCAAGCATGCAGACTCCCGGCTCATTATATGTCGTTGCCACTCCCATCGGAAACCTGGGCGACATCACCCAGCGCGCTCTGGACGTGCTCGGCTCGGCCGATCTGGTCGCCGCCGAAGATACCCGGCACAGCGGACAACTGCTGGCGCGACTCGGCATCTCGGCCAAATTCGTCGCCCTGCACGAACACAACGAACAGCACGCCGCGCAAGGCTTAATCGCGTTGCTACAAACGGGTAAAAACATCGCCCTGATCAGCGACGCCGGTACGCCCGCGATCAGCGACCCCGGCACCTGGCTGGTCGCCGCAGCCCACGATGCCGGGATACGGGTGGTCCCGGTTCCGGGCCCAAGCGCGGTGATCTGCGCTTTGTCCGCCGCCGGCGTCACAGCGCCGAACTGGCTGTTCTACGGTTTTCTTCCGGCCAAACCCAGCCACCGCCGCCAGGCTTTGCAAACCCTGGCCGCACTGCCTTACACGCTGATTTTTTACGAAGCGCCGCACCGCATTGTTGAATGCGTGGAAGATCTCGCTGGCGTGTTGGGCGGCGAGCGCACTATCACCTTCGCCCGCGAACTGACCAAACTGTTCGAATCCATCCACAGCTTGGCCCTGGCAGACGCCGGCGCCTGGCTTGCCGCCGAACCCAATCGGCAAAAAGGCGAATTCGTACTGCTAGTCAGCGGCGCGATTCATAGCAACGAAACCGACGACCAGCGCAAACTACGCGACACGCTCACGATATTAATGGATGATCTGCCGCTCAAACAGGCCACGCATATTGCCGCCAAACTCACCGGCATCAAAAAAAACACCTGTTATAAACTCGCATTAAGCCTGCGCGGGAAGGATTCATGACCCAACTCACCCTGACGCGACCCGACGACTGGCACGTCCATTTACGCGACGGCGACATTCTGCGCCACGTGCTGCCCGATACCGTCAGACGCTTCGCGCGCGCCATCGTCATGCCCAACCTGAAATTGCCGGTGCGTAGCGTCGCGGATGCAGCGGCCTACCGCTCGCGCATACTCGCCGCACTGCCCGACGCAGCATCGTTCGAGCCGTTAATGACGATCTATCTCACCGACCACACCGACCCGGCAGAAATAGGCCGCGCCAGAGCGAGCGGCTTTGTACAAGCAGTCAAGTATTACCCTTCCGGCGCGACCACGCATTCCGATCTGGGGCTGACAGATCCGCGCAATGCCTATGCGGTTTTCGCGGAGATGGAGAAACACGGCCTGCCGCTGTTGATCCACGGCGAGGTCACCGATCCTGCGGTGGATATTTTCGACCGCGAAAGCGTCTTCATCGAGCGCCACCTGATCCCGCTGGTCCGCGATTTTCCAGCGCTCAACATCGTACTCGAACACATCACGACCGCGCAGGCCGTGGCTTTTGTCAGCGAGGCGGCCGCTACGGTGGCCGCCACCATCACCGCGCACCACCTGTTGTATAATCGCAACGCGCTGTTTCTGGGCGGAATCCGTCCGCATTTTTACTGCTTGCCGATACTGAAACGCGAAACCCACCGCCAGGCGCTCATCGCCGCAGCCACCGGCGGCAACCCCAAATTCTTTCTCGGCACCGACAGCGCGCCGCATCCGAAAAACGCCAAACAGGCCGCCTGCGGCTGTGCCGGCATCTATACCGCGCATGCCGCCATCGAACTTTACGCCGAAGCTTTCGAGTCAGCGGGCGCGCTCGACCGCCTAGAAGCTTTCGCCAGCCACTTCGGCGCGGACTTTTACGGCTTGCCGCGCAACACCGATACGATTACCTTGATCCGCAAAGCGTGGACGCCGCCGCACCAGATGGAACTCGACACAGACGTTCTCATCCCGCTCAGAGCGGGTGAGAGCATAGCCTGGCAGATGGCATAAGCGCCCGCTCGTTCCGGTTCTCAATGCGCTGTCGCATGCATCTTCGCCAGCCCCGCGTCGATGGCGTCGTCGAGGTATCCTCCATAATAATCTTCCGAACCCAGACCCACTATCGGATCGGCTGCCTGCGCCCCGCCGGGCAAAAAGACTATGATCGTGGGTGTCAGCTTGATGCCGAGCAGGGCGGCATATTGCTTCCCTGTTGTCGGCTTGCCGTCCCAACCTACCAGCGGCGCTTCATCAGTTATTTGTATGCGGCGTATCAATACCTTGTGACGATATTGCGGATTATGCTGCATGGGAACGAGATAGTCGCGCATCGCCCGCTCGCAGTAACTGCATTCCGAGCTGGTGAACACGACCAGAACCGGCACACCATCGTGCTGCGCGGTCTGGCTGTCAAGCAGCAGATTATGGGTGAAATGCAATGGCGCTGGCGCGGACCACACATGGACGGACGGTGCCAGTAAGCCCAATACGACCCAGACCAGTTTTATATATTTAGTCAAGATAACAACCCTTTGTTGCGAATGCATGCCGATAAAAAAATTTTAGGTTAAAATGAACGAACAATCGTCAATTATACCCGCAGGTTACTCTTTGCCAACGCCCCCAGACTTATACCTACCGACGCAACTGGTCATCGCCTCGCGCGAAAGCGCTCTGGCGCTATGGCAGTCCGAATATATTGCGGCGCGCCTCGGACAACTTTATCCGTCGATCAGCGTAAGCATACTCGGCATGACCACCCAAGGCGACAGAATACTCGACACGTCGCTGAGCAAAATCGGCGGCAAAGGCTTGTTCGTCAAGGAGCTTGAAGCCGCAATACTTGAGGGCCGCGCCGATATTGCGGTGCACTCCATCAAGGACGTGCCCATGAATTTGCCCGACGGGTTTACGCTGGCCGCCATAGGCGAACGCGAAGACCCGCGCGACGCGCTGGTTTCCAACCGTTACAACAGTCTCGAAGCCCTGCCTACCGGGGCGCGTGTCGGCACTTCCAGCCTGCGCCGCGAATGCCAGTTGCGCGCACGCTTCCCCCATCTGCTGATCGAATCCTTGCGCGGCAACGTACAGACGCGTTTGCGCAAACTGGACGAGGGGCATTACGATGCCATCATTCTCGCCGCCGCTGGCTTGAAACGCCTCGGCCTGCAGGCGCGAATCCGCATCGAGCTCACGCCCGAACAAAGCCTGCCCGCAGTAGGGCAAGGCGCTTTGGGCATAGAATGCCTTGCCCACCGCGCCGACCTGATCGACCTGCTCGCGCCGCTGAATCACGCCGGCAGCGCCGCATGCGTGCGGGCGGAACGCAGCATGAGCCGAACGCGGGGCGGCAGCTGTCAGGTGCCTCTGGGCGGATACGCTCAAATCATCGGCGACACCCTCACCTTGCGCGGCTTCGTCGCCGAAACCGACGGTAGT
>DAICZK010000029.1 GCA_027311185.1 Sulfuriferula sp. | reverse complement strand
GACTATCTGGTGCCATCGCGGGTTCACGCCGGGCAATTCTATGCGCTACCCCAGTCGCCGCAATTATTCAAACAGCTGTTGATGGTGTCGGGATTCGATCGCTATTTTCAGATCACCAAATGCTTTCGCGACGAAGACCTCCGGGCGGACCGGCAACCCGAGTTTACACAAGTCGACATGGAAACCTCGTTCATGGACGAGGAACAGATCATGAATCTGGTCGAAGACATGATACGCAAACTGTTCAAACAGGTCATGAAAGTCGATCTGCCCGATCCGTTCCCGCGCATGCCCTATGCCGAAGCGGTCAATCGCTACGGCTCGGACAAACCCGACATGCGGATTACGCTGGAATTGATAGAACTCACCGATTTGATGAAAACCGTCGATTTCAAAGTGTTTCGCGGTGCCGCAGACATGGCAGGCGGGCGTGTCGCAGCATTAAAAATTCCTGGCGGTGCCAGCCTGTCGCGCAAAGACATCGACGACTATACCGATTTCGTCAAAATTTACGGCGCCAAGGGACTGGCTTACATCAAAATCAACGATGTCAGCCAGCTCAACGACACGGGTTTGCAGTCGCCCATTGTCAAATTCCTGCCGGAGTCGGCGCTCGCCGAGATTATCCGTCGCACCGGCGCCCAAAATGGCGATCTGATCTTCTTTGGCGCAGACAAAGCCAAAATCGTCAACGATGCGCTTGGCGCCCTGCGCCTCAAGGCGGGAAAAACAGCCGATGGATGGCGGCCGCTCTGGGTCGTGGATTTCCCGATGTTCGAATACAATGAAGACGAGAAACGCTGGGATGCGCTGCATCATCCTTTCACCGCTCCGAAGTCCGGCCACGAAGCGCGTCTCGCCAACAATCCGGGAGCCGCCTTGTCGCGCGCTTACGACATGGTGTTAAACGGCTGGGAAATCGGCGGCGGCTCGATCCGCATACATCAACAAGCCATACAGGATGTCGTATTCCGCGCCCTGGACATCAGCGAAGAGCAAGCGCGCGAAAAATTCGGCTTCCTGCTCGACGCGCTGCAATTCGGTGCCCCGCCTCATGGCGGCCTGGCCTTCGGCCTCGATCGACTGGTCGCATTGATGAGCGGTGCCGACTCTATCCGCGACGTTATCGCTTTCCCGAAAACCCAGCGCGCCAACGACCTGATGGTTCAAGCGCCTAATGAGGTCGACGAAAAGCAGTTGCGCGAATTGCATATCCGCCTGCGCAATACCGAGACCGGTAAAACAGAGCCCGGCAAGGCGTAACGCCTGTAAAAGAACAAGCCCGTAGCGCGACGAGTTCTCGCGTGGGCTTGATCGTTTCCCGGCATTACCGCGGTGCCGACTTCATCGCGATGATCAGGTAAATCCGCAGAAAACATCCCGCATCAGACTGATCAGGCGCAAGGTCCGCGTGTCGCCGACCCGGTAATACACCCGGTTGGCGTCTTTGCGCGTACGTAGCACGCCCTTGTCGCGCAATATCGCCAGATGCTGGGAAATATTACTCTGCGAAGTGCCGACATGATCAACAATGTCCTGCACACTCACCTCCCGGTCGCCAAGTACACACAGAATTTTAAGTCGCAAGGGATGCGACATCGCCTTCATCGCCCGTGAAGCTTGCTCGATATGCTCATCTTTATCGATTAAATCGATGTGATCAAGGTTGAGTGCGGATACAGACATAAAGCCCACCAAAATTAACGAATATGACGATAATATTATAATGCATCGCCATGCAAAATATACTAAAATTGCGGTGTCAAGCAAGAATATAAATCAAGAATATAAATATATTCCCCAAAACAGCAACAACGCCTCGTAATGTGGCGCGTAGCGCCGAAGCGAAGCCAAGCAAACATCAAGCCATTGATAGTCATCATGTGTTAAAACCGCTCACTGGCAGCCGAACGCCGTTTTCAGGATAATCTAACCCCTCTCACGCACAAAGCAAAGAAAGACATGATAAAAACCCCTGCCCTGTTAATTATTCTCGATGGCTTCGGTTGCCGCAAATGCAGCACGGACAACGCCATCGCCCTGGCCAGCAAACCCAATTGGGACAATTACTGGCGGCTGTATCCGCACACGCTCATACAAGCATCCGAATCCGCCGTTGGCCTGCCCGCGGGCCAAATGGGCAATTCCGAGGTCGGGCATCTCAATATCGGCGCAGGCCGGGTGGTCTACCAGGAATTCACCCGTATCGACCTCGCCATCAGGGACAAATCCTTCTACACTAACCCCGCGCTCAAGAAAGCTGTAACGCTTGCCAAACAGAATGACCGCGCCCTGCATATTCTGGGCCTGCTCTCTGACGGCGGGGTCCACAGCCACGAAAGACACATCGAGGCAATGCTCGCGATGGCCGCAGGCGAAGGCCTGAAGAAAGTCTATCTGCACATGTTCCTCGACGGCCGCGACACCGCGCCCAAAAGCGCGGAAATTTACCTGCAGCGGCTGCAAGCCAAGATCGACGAACTCGGTACGGGACAGATCGCTACGCTGATAGGCCGATACTACGCGATGGACCGGGACCGACGCTGGCAGCGCGTCCAGGCCGCGTTCGACCTGATCACGCAGGGCAAGGCCGAATTTTCCGCGCCAGACGCCCTAAGCGCCCTTGAGCGAGCTTACGAGCGCGGTGAATCCGACGAATTCGTCAAGGCCACCGCTATCGTAGCCGATGGCGCGACGCCGACACGAATGGAGGACGGCGACAGTCTCGTCTTCATGAATTTTCGCTCCGATCGCGCGCGGCAGATTACACGGCCTTTCATCGAAGCCGATTTCAACGAATTTCCGCGCGAATACCGACCCAGGCTGGCAGATTTTTGCACGCTCACCGGCTACAGTGACGATTTCGACGTTTCGGTGGCGTTTCCGCCTGAACGCATACACAATAGTTTTGGCGAATATATCGCCCAACTCGGGTTAAAACAGCTGCGCATCGCCGAAACCGAAAAATACCCGCACGTGACTTTTTTCTTCAATGGCGGAGAAGAGACCATCTATCCCGGCGAAGAGCGGATCATGGTGGCCTCGCCGAATGTCGCCACTTACGACCTGAAGCCGGAAATGAGCGCCTTCGAGCTGACCGACAAACTCGTCGCCGCAATAGAGCGGCAACAATTCGACGCCATCGTCTGCAATTACGCCAATGCCGACATGGTCGGACACACCGGCGACCTGGCGGCCACGATCAAGGCAATCGAAGCGCTGGACCAATGTCTCGGCCGCGTTGTCCCCGCCATGCTGGCAATAGGCGGAGAAATCCTGGTCACAGCGGATCACGGAAACGCCGAGCTCATGGCTGACACGAGTACCCACCAGGCTTATACGGCGCATACCACCAATCTGGTGCCGTTGCTCTATATCGGCAAACGCGCCAGCCACCTCGACGACAGCGGAGCGCTCGAAGACATCAGTCCCAGTTTGCTCAAGATCATGGGCGTACCGCAACCTGCAGAAATGACAGGCAAGGCGCTCATCCGTTTCGAGTGAATACACTAACGCTGACAATTTCATCCTGCGCTGCAAAAGCGCCGCCGATCCGGGCAAAATGTGGTGCCGGCTCAGCGCTGGCCGCGCTGGCGGCACTCAGCCTTGCCGCGTGCTGCGCGTGGACCTCAAGCGCGGCCGCAGCGCCAAACGCGTCCGATCTCGCGACGATACATACGCAAATAGAGCAGTTGCGGCAACGCAACCACTCTGCTGAAACCAGCCGAAATCAGGTTGCCGACGCATTAGCGCAATCCGAGCGTGCGATCAGCGCAACCAACAGAACTCTGTCCGAACTGGATCAGGAACATCAAAAATCGGTGCAGGCCCTGGCTCAGCTGCAAAAAAAAATCGACACCACGCACAACGCGATATCCCGGCAACAACGCGAGCTCGCGCAACTGCTACGCCAGCAATATCTTTCCGGACACGCCGATGCCATCAAACTGCTGCTGAGTGACGAAGACCCTAACCAGATTGCGCGCAACCTGACCTATTTCGCGTACATTAGCCGCGCGCGCAATCGGCTGATCGCCGCACTGCAACAAAATCTCGACCAGATCGGCCAGCTCAGCGCCGCCGAACAGCAACAGCAAATCCAGCTCGAACAACAGCGCCTGCAGCACCAGCAACAGCGCCGGTTACTTCAAGCGCAGCGCGAGCAGAAGCAGC
Source organism: Sulfuriferula sp. (assembly GCA_027311185.1). Taxonomy (GTDB): domain Bacteria; phylum Pseudomonadota; class Gammaproteobacteria; order Burkholderiales; family Sulfuriferulaceae; genus Sulfuriferula. The sequence goes on along the minus strand of DAICZK010000029.1, from coordinate 9,089 downwards.
AGGTCATCAAAAAACTGGGCTCGGAAATTCAGGCGCAACGTCAGCAAATCGCGACACTGGAGCAAAACGAGCGCCGCATTACCCGCCTTATCGAAGCGCTCGCTCGCGCCGCCGCGCAAAAGCAGGCACGCGAGGACGCTGCGCGCGCCGCAGCCCGCGCCAAATCACACCGACAGCGCATACCGGAAAACAATCAGCCGCAAGCTCGCCTCGCGCAGCCGCGGCTACCCGACAGCGGACTGGGTCGACTCAAGGGGCACCTGATTTTCCCCACCCACGGGGAACTTATCCACCGTTATGGCACTCCACGAGAACAGGGCGGAACCTTGTGGAAGGGGATCTTCATTAAAGCCCCCGCCGGGCAGGCGGTCCATTGCGTTGCAAACGGGCAGGTGGTCTTTGCTGACTGGCTACGCGGCTTCGGCAATTTGATTATCGTCGTCCACGGCGGCGGCTACATGAGTCTGTACAGTGATAATGAAACCCTGTATAAACGAGTCGGCGACTACGTCAAGGCGGGCGACGTCATCGCCAGCGTCGGCAACACCGGCGGCAGCAGTGAAACAGGGTTATATTTCGAATTACGCTATCAAAGTCAGGCTTTCGACCCGACCGATTGGATAGCACGCTAGACGAGGATGTCAGTAAATGCGTAACAAAATACAAAAAGTGGGTTTGGTCATATCCGGCGTACTAATAGGGGTCGCCCTCGCGTTCAATATTCCCGCTATCGCCGAACACGGCGTGGCGGAACCGTTGCCCTTAAGCGAACTGCGCGAGTTCACTGAGGTGTTCGGCAAAATAAAAACCGATTATGTCGAACCCGTGTCCGACAAAAAATTGATCGACGATGCCATCAACGGCATGCTCTCGGGTCTGGACCCCCACTCGGCCTACATGGACGCCGATGCCTTCAAGGAACTTGAAGACGGCACTCAGGGCGAATTTGGCGGTCTGGGCATAGAAGTCAGCATGGAAGACGGCTTTATTAAAGTGGTGTCACCCATCGAGGATACGCCTGCGCAGAAAGCCGGCATAAAAAGCGGCGACCTGATCGTCAAACTCGATGACACGCCGGTCAAGGGCATGACTATCAACGATGCCGTGAAACGCATGCGCGGCGCGCCTAACACGCCGATCACCCTGACCATCGTGCGTAAAGGCGTGAACAAGCCCTTTGCCGTAACGCTGATGCGCGCCATCATCAAGGTGAAAAGCGTCAAATACAAGCTCGTCGAGCCTAATTTCGGCTATGTCCGCATTACCCAGTTCCAGGAACGTAGCGGAGAAAACCTGGCCCAGGCGATTACGGCCCTGACCAAGGAAAACAAAGCGCCACTCAAAGGCATAGTGCTTGACTTGCGCAACGATCCGGGTGGTCTGCTCACCAGCGCCGTCGGTGTTGCGGCGACCTTCCTCAAGCCCGGCAGCCTGGTTGTCTATACGGAAGGCCGTGCCGAGGATGCGAAAATGCGGCTCACCGCAGACCCTGACTCCTATCTGCACGGCGATCAGGCTGATTACCTGAAGAATATGCCCATCTGGGTCAAAACCGTACCTATGGTCGTATTGATCAACGGCGGCTCCGCTTCCGCTTCGGAGATTGTAGCGGGGGCGCTGCAGGATCAAAAACGCGCTGTCATTATGGGCACCCAGTCGTTCGGCAAAGGCTCGGTGCAAACCATTTTGCCTTTAGGCAACGGTACTGGCATCAAGTTGACGACCGCGCGTTACTTCACCCCTAGCGGGCGTTCGATCCAAGTCAAAGGCATTACGCCGGATATCGTGGTCGAGGAGGCAAAAGTCGTAGACAGCAAGGACGACGGCCTGCTCAACATACGCGAAGGCGACCTGGAAAATCACCTGCCCAATCCGAACAAACCGGATGCCAAGGCGCCCGTCACGCCACCGGTTATCGTGCAGCCGTCGAAGTCCGGCAAGACGCATAAGGACGACAAAGTCAACCCGGACGAGGTCGTCTCCAAGGACGATTTCCAACTCAACCAGGCATTGGGTCTGCTGAAAGGTATCAACATCTTTAAAGGTGAGGCCAAAACGAACTAAGCCGTGAACGACGCCGAACTGCTGCGCTACAGCCGCCATATCCTGCTCGACGAGATCGGCATCGCCGGGCAGCAGGCGATACGCGAGGCGCGGGTGCTGCTTGTGGGCGCCGGCGGCCTGGGCTCCGCGGTGGCGCTGTACCTGGCGGCCAGCGGCGTAGGTCAACTGAGCATCGCCGACGGCGACAAGGTCGACAGCAGCAATTTGCAGCGCCAGATCGTTCACCGCAATGACGCTATAGGGAAAAACAAGGCAGAATCGGCGGCGATCAGCCTGACCGCGCTCGACCCCAACGTTCGCGTCACGCCCATCTCGCAGTATTTGTCTGATGAGGTGCTGGATCAAGCCGTCGCAGCACACCAGATCGTCGTCGACGCAAGCGACAACTTCGACTCCCGCCATGCGATCAACCTGGCCTGCGTGCGCCACCGCAAAGCGCTGGTCTCAGGCGCGGCAATCCGCTTTAGCGGGCAGGTCAGTGTATTTGATTTACGTAGCGCAGACAGCCCATGTTACCACTGCCTGTACGCCGACACCCAGAGCGTAGAAGAGACGAGCTGCTCGCGCAACGGCGTGTTTTCGCCGCTGGTTGGCATTATCGGCGCAACTCAGGCCGCTGAAACGCTCAAGCTCATCACCGGCGCTGGCGCAACGCTAAACGGGCGGCTGTTGCTGTTGGACGCGCTGACGATGCAGTGGCGCAATATTGGTCTCAAGCGCGACCCCCATTGCAGGATCTGCGCGGCAAACAGCCCGGCGCTACGCGCTTACGGAGCCTGAAGCCCGACCGCCAGTACCTGCCAGTACTGCGCGAAATCGGCCACTGGCAAACGCTTGAAGCCGCTTTTGGCGAATAATTGCCAGCGCCCCACCACCACGCACAACAACAAGTTCGCGATAATAGCCGGGTCGCCCTGCGTTTCGCCCTGCGTCGCGGCGATCCGCAACGACTGGCGCAAGGTAGCCTCGATGCGGTCGTGCAACTGGTTGATGCGCGCCTGCAAGCGTTCATTCTCGTTGACCAGTGCGTCGCCGATCAATACCCGCGTCATCCCCGGGTTTTTCTCGGCGAAGGCGAGCAAAACCGAAACGATGGCTTCGAGCTGTGCCAGACCGCTTTCATGATTCGCGGTGATTTTATTGATCAGTCCGAATACAGATTGCTCGATAAACTCGATCAAGCCGTCGAACATCTGTGCCTTGCTGGCAAAATGGCGATACAGCGCCGCCTCGGAAACCTGCAACCGCGCCGCCAGCGCCGCAGTCGTGATTTTCTCGGCGGCGGGCATTTGCAACATTTCGGCCAGTGTCTGCAAGATTTGTAATTTTCGTTCCCCCGGTACAGCCACTTCCTACCCCTTATCAAATCTGCGGATGCGCTCGCTCCAGCTTATTATACAAACCATTCAGCGCGTCCAGGTAAGCCTCTGCAGACGCCACCACGATGTCCGTATTAGCGCCGAGTCCGTTGACTATCCGCCCGGCTTTGGACAAACGTACCGTCACCTCGCCTTGCGCATCCGTTCCTGTCGTTATGTTATTGACGGAATACAACTGCAGCTCCGCCTGGCTGTTGACTATTTTCTCCAGCGCCTTGAACGTGGCGTCCACCGGACCGCCGCCGGTCGCGTTGGCCGATGCTTCCACCCCGTGGACGCTCATGACCAGCTGGGCGTAGGGTACCTCGCCGGTCTCGGAGCACACTTTAAGCGAAACCAGCTTGTACACTTGCACGGCGCCAGCCGACGCTTCTTCGCCAACCAGCGCATGCAGGTCTTCATCGAAAATCTCATGTTTCTTGTCGGCGAGATACTTGAACCGCGCAAAGGCAGCATTGACCGCTTCTTCCGTTGCCAGATCGATGCCTAGCTCGGTCAGGCGCACGCGAAAGGCATTGCGCCCAGAGTGTTTGCCCAAGACCATTTTATTTGCGCTCCAGCCGACGTCTTCGGCGCGCATGATTTCGTAAGTTTCGCGATGTTTGAGCACACCGTCCTGATGGATACCCGATTCGTGCGCAAAGGCATTGATTCCGACTATGGCTTTGTTCGGTTGCACCGCAAATCCGGTAATGCTCGCTACCAGACGTGAAACGGGAACGATCTGCGTTGCATCGATCCGCGTCGTGCAACCGAACACGTCAGCGCGGGTGCGTACCGCCATCACGATTTCTTCGAGGGCGGCATTGCCTGCGCGCTCGCCCAACCCATTCACAGTGCACTCCACCTGGCGCGCGCCATTTTGCACGGCCGACAGTGAATTCGCCACCGCTAGTCCCAAATCGTTATGACAATGCACCGAGAATACGACCTGCTCGGAATTGGGAATGCGCTCGCGCAAGCGGTAAATCAGTTCGCCGAACTGACCCGGCACGCTGTAACCTACCGTATCGGGAATATTGAGGGTGCGCGCACCGGCGGCAATGACCGCCTCCAATATGCGGCACAGAAAATCCAGATCGGAACGGCCGGCGTCTTCAGGCGAGAATTCGACGTCATCGGTATAGCGGCGCGCCCATTTGACAGCCTTGACCGCCTGTTCGATCACTTGCTCAGGCGACATCCGCAGTTTCTTTTCCATGTGGATCGGACTGGTGGCGATAAAGGTGTGAATGCGCGCCGAACTGGCGTCGGCCAGCGCCTCGCCCGCACGTTGCACATCGCGTTCCAGCGCGCGCGCCAGACCGCATACCGTGCTGTTCTTGATCGCCCGAGCAACCGCCTGAACCGATTCGAAATCGCCGTTCGACGCCGCCGGAAAACCGGCTTCGATAATATCGACGCGCATGCGCTCAAGTTGGCGCGCGATGCGTACTTTCTCCTCGCGCGTCATCGACGCGCCCGGGCTCTGCTCGCCGTCACGCAAGGTGGTGTCGAAAATGATTAAATGATCGTGACTCATGAAGTACTCCTGACCGCGTCGGATACCGTATCCGGCATGACGCTCATGCGGGCTTGTTCTTGTTTCTCTGCGACCATGACCAGGCTGTCATCGCATAGCCCGACAAGGCGTACAGCGCCACCACGGAAAACAGCATCTCCGGTGGGCTGTACGCGATCAGCACGAACCCCATCGCAATCAGAAAGACGACGACGAACGGCACGCTGCGCCGCAGGTTGATGTCCTTGCCGCTGTAATAACGAATATTGCTCACCATGGTCAGCCCGGCGAACAGGGTCACGACGAAAGCGAGCCAGCGCACTTCGATGCCAGTCACCCCGTATTCATTCATGACCCACACCAGCCCGGCGATCAGTGCGGCGGCCGCCGGACTGGGCAGGCCCTGAAAATAACGTTTGTCGGCGATTTCGAGCTGGGTATTGAAACGCGCCAGCCGCAACGCTGCGCCGACACAATACACGAAAGCCGCCATCCACCCCAGCTTGCCCAGCGCCTTCAACGCCCACACGTAAGCGATGAGCGCAGGAGCGACGCCGAACGACACCATATCGGACAGGGAGTCGTATTCTGCGCCGAAGGCGCTCTGGGTGTGCGTCAGGCGCGCGACGCGGCCATCCAGGCCGTCGAGCACCATCGCTACGAAAATCGCCACCGCCGCGCGTTCGAAATGCCCGTTCATCGCCTGAACAATGGCGTAGAAACCCGCAAACAGCGCCGCCGTGGTAAACAGGTTCGGCAACAGGTAAATACCTCGCCGTTGCGCGCGACTGCCGACAAACGATTTGTAGTTACGGGGTTCTGGCATAGGTTTGTCGGGCAATGTCTAAAAAACGCGCGCGCAACAACTCGGCGATAGCGCACGATACCTTAATTCTTGGTCTGGACCACCAGTTTGTTCTGTTTGATCCAGGGCATCATGTTGCGCAGCTTCTCGCCGACAATTTCAATCGGATGTTCGGCATTCAGTCGACGCTTGGCATGCATGCCCGCCGCGCCGGCCCTGTTTTCAAGTATGAAGCTCTTGGCATATTCGCCGTTCTGGATATTGGCCAGGGCCTGCTTCATCGCCGCGCGCGCCTCGTCGCCAATCACTTTGGGGCCAGTGACGTATTCGCCGTATTCGGCGTTATTCGAGATCGAATAATTCATGTTCGCGATACCGCCCTCGTACATCAGGTCGACGATGAGCTTGAGCTCATGCAGGCACTCGAAATAAGCCATTTCAGGCGCGTAACCCGCTTCGGTCAGGGTTTCGAAACCGGCTTTCACCAGTTCGACGCAACCGCCGCACAATACCGCCTGCTCGCCGAACAGGTCGGTTTCGGTTTCTTCGCGGAATGTCGTCTCGATAACGCCGCCTTTGGTGCCGCCGTTGGCGGCCGCATACGACAAGGCCAGATCGCGCGCCTTGCCGGAATTGTCCTGATGGATGGCAATCAGGGACGGCACGCCGCCGCCCTGTTTGTAAGTCGAGCGCACCAGATGTCCGGGGCCTTTGGGCGCCACCATCACGACATCGATATTTTTCGCCGGGGTAATCTGGCCATAATGAATATTGAAGCCGTGTGCGAACGCCAGCGTCGCGCCGGCTTTGATATTGGGGGCAATCTCGTTGCCGTACACTTCGGGCTGCTGTTCATCGGGCACCAGCACCATGATCAGATCGGCATTTTTCACTGCGTCGCCCACTTCCTGCACTTGCAGGCCAGCTGCTTCCGCCTTGCTCCAGGAGGCGCCGCCACGGCGCAGGCCGACGATGACCTTCACGCCGGAATCCTTGAGGTTGTTGGCGTGGGCGTGTCCTTGCGAGCCATAGCCGATGATCGCGACGGTTTTGCCTTTAATCAGCGAGAGATCGGCGTCTTTGTCGTAATAAACATTCATGTAAAGTTTCCTTCTTGAATAAAAACTAGATTTTTAATATGCGTTCGCCACGGCCGATACCCGATGCGCCAGTGCGCACTGTCTCCAGGATCGTCACCGGATCGATTGCCTCGATAAAAGCGTCGAGCTTGGTGCCAGGGCCGGTCAGCTCGATGGTATAGGTTTTTTCGGTGACATCGATGATACGGCCGCGAAAGATGTCCGCCATGCGTTTCATCTCTTCGCGGTCTTTACCGTATGCGCGCACCTTTACCAGCATGAGTTCACGCTCGATATGACTGCCGTCCGACAAATCGAGAATCTTGATTACGTCGATCAGCTTGTTGAGTTGCTTGACGATCTGTTCGATGATTTCTTCCGAGCCGCGCGTGACGATGGTCATGCGCGACAAGGTGCTGTCCTCGGTAGGCGCGACGGTCAGCGATTCGATATTGTAGCCGCGCGCCGAAAACAGGCCTGCAACGCGCGACAGCGCACCGGCTTCATTTTCCATGAGCAAAGAAATGATGTGGCGCATGTTAAAGCTCCTCCGCCAGAATCATTTCGGAGATTCCGGCTCCGTTAGGAACCATAGGGAACACGTTCTCCGTCTGATCGGTAATAAAATCCATGAATACTAAACGATCCTTGAGCGCAAAAGCCTCGCGCAAGGCTGGCTCGATGTCTTCCGGGCGTTCTATCTTCATGCCGACGTGGCCATACGCCTCGGCGAGTTTGACGAAATCGGGCAACGAATCCATATAGGATTCGGCATAGCGGTTGCCGTAGAAGAACTCCTGCCATTGCCGTACCATGCCCATATAGCGGTTGTTCAGATTCACAACCTTGATCGGAATATGATACTGGCGGCAGGTGGACAGCTCCTGTATGCACATCTGTATACTCGATTCGCCGGTCACGCAGGCGACCATTTCGCCCGGATGGGCCAACTGCACGCCCATTGCAGCAGGCAGACCGAAACCCATGGTGCCCAGGCCGCCGGAAGTCACCCAGCGGCGCGGCTGATCGAATTTGTAAAATTGCGCGGCCCACATCTGATGCTGCCCCACGTCGGTGGTAACAAAAGCCTCGCCCTGCGTGACCTGCCAGAGCTGCTCGATCACAGCCTGTGGTTTGATAATTTCGCTGGCGCGATCGAATTTCAGGCAATCTATGCTGCGCCAGTCTTCGATCTGCGACCACCACGCCGCGATCGCGGCATCGTCGCGGCACTCCCTGCCCGCCTTGATCAGTTTGATCAATTCGTCCAGCACCGCCGCCACGTCGCCGACTATGGGTACATCGACCTTCACGCGCTTGGCGATGGAAGAAGGGTCGATATCGATGTGAATGATACGGCGCGCCTCGCGGGCGAAGTGCTCGGGCGAACCGATCACCAGGTCGTCGAAGCGGACGCCGACCGCCAGCAGCACATCGCTGTGCTGCATGGCCATATTCGCCTCATAAGTGCCGTGCATCCCCAGCATGCCAACAAACTGCCTGTCGGTCGCCGGATACGCGCCCAACCCCATCAAGGTATTGGTGCAGGGATAACCGAGCAGGCGGGTCAGTTCGACCAGTTGCGGCGCGGCATTGCTCAGCACCACCCCGCCGCCGCTGTATATCATCGGCCGCTTTGCCTCAAGCAGCATTTGCGCCGCTTTTTTGATCTGTCCGGTATGGCCTTTGACCACCGCGTTGTACGAGCGCATGCTCACGCTGGCGGGATAAGCGTATTCGAACATCTGCGCGGTGATGTCTTTGGGGATGTCGACCAGCACCGGGCCGGGTCGACCGGTCGATGCGATGTAGAATGCCTTTTTCATCGTCATCGCGAGGTCCTTGATATCCTTCACCAGGAAATTGTGCTTGACGCAGGGGCGGGTAATGCCGACCGCATCGACTTCCTGGAATGCATCAAGACCGATCGCATGGGTGGAGACCTGACCGCTCAACACCACCAGCGGGATCGAATCCATGTAAGCAGTGGCGATGCCGGTCACCGCATTGGTCAAGCCGGGGCCGGACGTCACGAGGGCGACGCCCACCTTGCCTGTTGACCGGGCGTAGCCGTCGGCGGCATGAACGGCCGCCTGCTCATGGCGCACCAGAATATGCTTGAAACCATCCTGCTTGAAAATCTCGTCGTATATATTGAGCACCGCGCCGCCGGGATAGCCGAACACGAATTCAACACCCTCGTCTATCAAGCAACGCACAGTTATCTCAGCGCCCGTTAATTCCATTGCTGTTGCCTATCC
>DAICZK010000028.1:9168-13482 GCA_027311185.1 Sulfuriferula sp. | reverse complement strand
AGCGCGAACGGTATCGCCTGATTCGCCTCCGCCTCGACCTGTATCTCCATTTCGTCTTCGGTCAGGTCACTGGGTAAAATTATTTTCTTGGTAATGACGGCCGCAGCCGGCAGCGCGAGCGCCACATGCTTCGCGCGCGACTCCAGGCGCTCCCACGCTCGTTTCATTGCCTCGACCACTTCATCCATTTTGGCGATATTCCCCTCCACTATCGCATCCTTGGGCAACGGTTCGATGGCGTAGCGTTCGACGCAATACTGGTCGTGTCCGGCATCCGCTAACTCCACCATTTTTATCGCTGTCGAGCTGATATCGACGCCAACCAATGGGGGGGAATTGATTTTAAGAAAGTTGAACTGCAACAGAAATCCCTTTTTTAATGTAATGGTTAGGAAGTAAATCAACAATTCACGTTAAAGACTATCAGCAACATTCTAAACTGTAAACTATTTTTTGTTCCGAAAATACTTATCATTTTTCATGGTCATATTCAATTCGCATCTATAATACAATTCGGAACGTTTAAATCGGAATATTCTTCATGCTCAAGTCACGTTGGCAATACATTTTAGCCATTGCCGTTGGTTTCCTCGCCGTCGCAGCATCGCTGATACTGTTGGCCGTCTTGTTAATCTATCCCAAATTGCCGGGACTGGACGCATTAACCGACTACCGCCCCAAAGTCCCGATGCAGGTCTATACGGCCGACGGCGCGCTGATTGCCGAATTTGGCGAGGAACGCCGGGCGGTCGTCGATCTTGCACACACGCCTAAAATCCTGCAACATGCCATACTCGCCGCCGAGGACGACCGCTTCTATCAACACGGCGGCATCGACACGATGGGCGTATTGCGCGCCGCGCTGAGCAATCTCGTTTCCGGAGGAGCAAAAGAAGGCGCTTCCACGATCACCATGCAGGTCGCACGCAACTTCTTCCTGTCAAGCGAGAAGACCTTTACCCGCAAGCTCAACGAAGCATTGCTTGCCATCAAAATAGAACGCTCGTTGAGCAAGGATCAAATCCTGACACTCTATGTCAATCAGATTTATCTGGGCCAACGCGCGTACGGGTTCGCCGCCGCGTCGCAGGCGTATTTCGGCAAACCGCTGGAAAAAATCAGCCTGGCCGAAGCAGCCATGCTGGCGGGGCTACCCAAAGCGCCATCACGCTACAATCCCGTCGTCAATTTGCCTCGCGCGCTGGCGCGCCAGCACTATGTGCTCCATCGCATGCTCGAACTGCATTATATCGACGCCGCCCAATATGACAGCGCGATGAATCAGACGCTCGTGGTGCGCAAAACCCTGACTGCCAATACGCAAGTGGGCGCGGACTATGTCGCAGAAATGATACGACAGGCCATGTATGACCGTTACCACGACGCGATTTACACGAACGGATTCAAGGTTTATACCACGCTGCGCAAACGCGACCAGCGCATGGCCGACCAGGCCGTGTGGCAAGGCGTCGAAGCTTATGACCGCCGGCACGGCTATCGGGGTGCCGAAGGCACAATGGCGCTGCCTGACGACACCCCCGAACGCGGCGCCGAACTCGACAGCGCCTTGCAAGATACGCTGACGATTCACGATCTCGTTCCGGCTGTCGTCATCTACGCGCACGGCAAACTCGTTCGCGCCTACGCCAAGGACGTCGGTTACATCGACATCACCGGCGAGGGTTTGAAATTCGCGCAACGCCTGCTCGTCGATCCGGCGCAGAACAAACTGGCCCTGCGTCCCGGCTCGATCATCCGCGTGGAAAAAACGGCTGCGACCGGCGCATGGCGCATCACTCAACTGCCACAGGCTCAGGCGGCGTTTGTCGCGCTCGATCCCAAAACCGGCGCGATACTCGCGCTGGTCGGCGGATACGACTATAACGAAAACAAATTCAACCACGTCACCCAGGCATGGCGTCAGCCAGGATCGAGTTTCAAACCGTTCATCTATTCGGCCGCACTGGAAAAAGGCTTTACCGCCGCAACGCTGGTTCAGGATGAGCCCATCACCATCAGCCCCGCCGAAACCGGAGGCGTCTTGTGGGAACCCAAGGATTACGAAGACACCTATACCGGGATAGTGACGGTCAGGCAGGCATTGACCCACTCGCTCAACTTGCCGACCATTCGCATGCTGCAGGCCATTACACCGGGCTATGCGCGAGATTACGTCCAACGCTTCGGCTTCGACGCGTCGCGCCAGCCGCCTTATCTGACGCTGGCGCTGGGCGCGGGCTCGGTCACCCCATTACAGATTGCCGCCGGCTATGCCGTTTTTGCCAACGGCGGCGCAGAGATCAAACCCTACATCATCGATCATATCGTCGACCAGAACGGCCAGACGATTATGCGTACGGTATCGCAGGCGCCCAAGCAGGTCATCGACCCGCGCAACGCCTTTATCATCACCAGCCTGATGGAGGATGTCGTCAGACACGGCACGGCTGCCAAGGTCGCTCAACTGGGCCGCGACGACCTGGCCGGCAAAACGGGTACCACCAATGATCAGAGAGACGCCTGGTTTGCCGGATTCCAGCCAAATCTGGTTGCGGTCGCGTGGATAGGATACGATCAACCGCGCTCGCTGGGACACGGCGAAACCGGCGCCCAGGCCGCCTTGCCGATCTGGATGACCTACATGGCCGAAATGCTCAAGGGCGTTCCACAGACCCCGCCAACGCCACCGAACGGTGTGGTTTCCGTGCCGATCAATCCATTGACCGGGTTACCCGTGGGGCCCGGCGAAACCGGAGTGCCGGAATATTTTTACCAGGAGGGAGTGCCGATGGCGCCCAATACCAGCAGCACGAACAGCGCGCCCGCCGATTCGGCCGTCAAGCCAGGCGACAACACAACCAGTCCGCCCGGCGCCCCGTTACCGCAATAACCCCGCGAAAATGACAATGAATCCGACCAGAGAGCTTGTGGCGCAACTGGCCGCGCAGTTGATCTGCGAACACGGCGTGCGCGACTTCGCCGTGGCCAAACGCAAGGCCGCGCGCCAGCTAGGTATCGCGGAGCCACATCATTTGCCCGGCAATGATGAAATTGAAGCGGCGATCAAAAGCCACCAGGCACTGTTTCAACCTCAGGCACAGCCCGAGCTACTACGCGAGTTACGCGAGGTCGCCGTCGGCATCATGCAAATGCTGGCCGAATTTCAACCTTACCTCACCGGTCCTGCGCTCAACGGCGCGGCAAGCAAATACTCCGCTATCCAGATCGAACTGTTCACCGATAACGAAAAAGAAGTCGAACTCTATTTGCTTAATAGAAACATACCGTTCAAACAGGGACAACGTCAGATCAGCCATCTCGGCGGCCGTCGCCAGATCCCATGCTTTATACTCGACAACGACTGCTGCGATGTATACATTACCATACAGCCGCCCGCCGGATTACGTAGCGCGCCGCGCACCAGCAACCACGAACCGCTTAAACGGGCCTCGCTCAACCAACTGGTCGCCTTGCTCGATCGCAGCGATTCAGCGGGATAACCAGGTCGCCGCGTCCAACGCATAATAGGTCAGTATGCCGTCGGCACCCGCGCGTTTGAAAGCAAGAAAGGACTCCAGCACGCATTTTTTTTCGTCCAGCCAGCCATTCTGGGCCGCAGCCTTGAGCATGGCGTATTCGCCGCTTACCTGATACACATAAGTAGGTGCACCGAAGGTATCCTTGACTCGGCGCACGATATCCAGATACGGCATGCCCGGCTTGATCATCACCATATCGGCGCCCTCCTGCAAATCCAGCGCCACTTCGCGCAAGGCCTCGTCGGAATTCGCTGGATCCATTTGATAGGTGCGCTTGTCGCCCGACCCCAGATTGGCAGCCGACCCGACCGCCTCACGAAACGGCCAATAAAAACTCGAAGCGTATTTCGCCGAATAAGCCAGAATGCGTGTATGTATCAGGTCCCGCGAGTCCAGATTGCGACGAATCGCCCCGACCCGCCCGTCCATCATGTCGGATGGCGCGACCACATCGGCACCCGCCTCCGCATGCGTCTGGGCCTGACGCACCAGCACTGCCAGGGTTTCATCGTTGAGCACGTAGCCGGCGGCGTCGATCAGACCGTCCTGGCCGTGGCTGGTATAAGGATCGAGCGCGACGTCGGTAATGATACCGAGTCCGGGGCAGGCCTGCTTGAGCGCCCGCACCACGCGCGGCACCAGGCCGTCGGGGTTGTATGCCTCGGCCGCATCGAGCGATTTGCATGCCTCGCCGATGACCGGAAACAGCGCCAATGCCGGAATTCCCAATGCCTGACAGCGTTCGGCCAGCGGTATCAAACGGTCCAGCGACAAG
>DAICZK010000028.1:0-9121 GCA_027311185.1 Sulfuriferula sp. | reverse complement strand
GTCAAGCACAAAAACAGGATAAATCAAATCGTCTGCGCTCAATTGATGCTCGCGCATCAGGCGCCGGCTAAAATCATCACGCCGCATGCGGCGCATACGGGTCAGGGGGAAAACAGGACTGGCGTTCATTTCAACTCTTATAAAAAAATAGTGAACTTTTCAAAATAATGCCTCTCTTACCTAGCAGATAGCGTTTATTGCTGTCTCCCGCTTCTCCTCCCTGAGCGGGCGTTCTGACGCTAGTCAGAACATTTTAACCTCGGCTATTCTCCCCTTTAGCCGAGGTTTTTTTCGCCCTCAGCCAGTCCACCTTGCTCAAACCACTGCGACACTACGGCTTCAACTTCGGACATGCCCTGCTTTTTCAGGCTCGAAAACAACTGTACGCTGTACGCCGGGGACAATTTTTCAAATTCCTCTTGCACCAGACGCAATGCGGAAACAGCATCGCTACGGTTAAGTTTATCACTTTTGGTCAGCAGGCAATGCACCGGCTTGCCGGTAGGAAGAAACCACTGCAGCATGATTTTATCCAGATCGGTCATGGGATGGCGCGAATCCATAATCAGGACAAGGCCTCTTAACTGAGGCCGCAACGTCAGATAATCGCCCAGCAAACCTCGCCAGTGGTCCTTGATCGCGTTGGGAACCTTGGCAAAACCATAGCCAGGAAGGTCGACCAGGTAACGCTCGTCACCCAGGCTAAAGTAGTTAATATGCTGGGTACGGCCCGGCGTCTTACTCACGAAGGCGAGCCGCGTTCTGTTTGCCAACGTATTGATCGCACTGGATTTTCCTGCATTTGATCGCCCGGCGAAGGCGACCTCCGCCCGACTCTGCGCGGGCAGGTCGCGCAAGTGATTCACAGTGGTATAAAAAACGGCTGGCTGAAAGAAATTCATAATTTTTGTACCAAAAACACAACCGAATTGATTCCGACTGGCGTGACAAATAAAATGGGGATAGAATAACCGCTTTTAGCGTGTTACGGTAGAGGAACTCATAATTGAAGAATACAATAGCGTTCACAGTACTCGCTGCTTTAACCACGTTTTCCCTCGCCCATGCGGATGACACAGCGACGCCGGCGGAGTTGGCCAAGGCACAACAACTGGCGTCTACAGAGTGCGTTGCATGCCACGGCGCGGACGGCAACAGCATCGCACCGAACTTCCCCAATCTGGCAGGTCAACAGCCCGAGTATGTCACCAAGCAACTGATGAACTTTAAATCCGGAGCGCGTACCAACCCCATCATGCAAGGCATCGTCGCCAGCACCAATCTCACGCCCGACGACATGACAGGCCTGGGCGTTTATTTCTCGCAACAGACGCTTAAACCCGGGGCAGCGAAAGACAAGACGCTGGCTGACGCGGGCGAAAAAATATTCAAGGGGGGTGATGCTGCCACCGGCACCCCGGCTTGCGCTGCCTGCCATGGCCCAACGGGCGCCGGCATTCCTTCCGAGTTTCCGCGCTTGGCCGGACAACACCAAGCCTATATTTACACTCAACTTAACAATTTCCGTGTTGGCGATCGCACGAACGATGGCGGCAAAATGATGGAAGTCATTGCGGCCAGACTGACCGACCAGGAAATGAAAGCAGTTTCCGAATACGTTTCCGGCCTGCATTAATCGGATCGGCGGAACCTGACGACAGTTCGACGGTCTACACAGTTCGGCAGGTTCCTTCGGGGTAATGACGATTACCCCTTTTATTTTTCGGGCACACACCCCAAATTACCTTATGTCAAAATCGTCTGCCACATTCAGCCGTTCGTTCTACGAGCTACTCAGCTCAATGCGCTTTGCCATCAGCCTGTTTACCGTGCTGGCAATCGCCTCCATTATAGGCACAGTACTAAAGCAAAACGAACCCTACGCAAACTACATTTTCCAGTTTGGACAATTCTGGTTTACCGTATTTCAGTGGATGGGTCTATACGATGTCTACCGCACGCCTTGGTTTGTCACCATCCTGGCTTTTTTGGTGGTGTCCACCGGCACTTGCGTCTATCGCAATCTGCCGGGTATGTTGCGCGAAATTCGCAGCTATCGCGAAAACGCGACCGAACAATCCCTGCGCCATTTCCACCATCATGGCGAATTTGCGAGCCACGGCAATCCAACCGCCATACTCATGCAATACCTGGACGTGCAGGGCTACCGTTACAGGCAACAGGAGCAGGGCGGCAATCTGCTGATTGCAGCGAAACGCGGCAGCGCGAACCGTGTGAGCTACCTGTTTACCCATAGCGCCATCATACTGATCTGCCTCGGCGGTCTGCTCGACAGCAACCTTCCGCTCAAGGTCGAACAGGCGTTCGGCATCAAACGACTCGAAACCCGCGACATCCCTGCCAGTCAGATTCCGGCCATCAGCCGTCTATCACCCGACAACCTGTCGTTCCGCGGCAATGTCGACATCCCAGAGGGCGAGAGCGCCGACGTCGTATTCCTGAATATTGCCGACGGCTACCTGGTGCAAGACCTGCCGTTCAAAATCGCCCTGACGAAATTCCATATTTCTCATTACAGCACCGGGCAACCCAAATCCTTTGCCAGCGACATTGTCATTCTCGACAAGACGACCGGGAAACCGCTACTGACTCACACCATTACCGTCAATCACCCGCTCACGTATGACGGCATCGCCATTTATCAGGCCAGCTTCGGCGACGGCGGCACTCGGCTCAATCTTGACGGCTGGAATCTGTTCGACCATCAGGGCACGCCTTTTCTCGTCACCGGCGCAGTACACAAATCAACCACGCTGGCCGCCGACAATACCCGGTACACGATAGAATTTACCGATTTTCGCCCTTTCAATATCGAAAACCGCGGTGGCGACGATCAAACCCAGCACGATACGCGCAGCGTTTTTGGCGGCAGTGCAGTCGCCGACAAAAAAAACCTGCATAACGTTGGCCCCAACTTTCAGTACAAGGTTCGAAGACCCGACGGACAGGCGCGCGAATATAGCAATTATATGCTGCCCATTAAGGTGGACGGCCGCTGGTATCTGCTCTCGGGCATGCGCGATGCCCCTAACGAGGCTTTTCGTTATATCCGCTTCCCGCTCGACCCGGACCGAACTCTGACCGGTTTCATGCGCTTGCGCGGAGCGATGCTCAATCCCGCGCTGTTCCCCCAGATCGCGCAGCGCTTCGCGCAAAGCGTACTGCACGATACTAACCCTGCCACGCAGGCGCAGTTAGCCGACAGTACGGTTAAAATACTGGAAATTTTCAGTAAAGGTGGATACAAGACTTTGTCCACCTTTATCGCAAACAAGATCCCGGCGGCGCAACGCGATCTGGCCGCGCAAACCTACCTTAAGATCCTCGCGCTCTCCGCTTTCGAGGCCTACCGCATGACGCAGGTGCAGGCAGGCCGCCCGGCGCCAAAGGCGGACGACGCGACCGGATGGTTTATCCGCGACAGCCTGACCGCGATGAACGATATATTTTTTTATGGCGCCCCGGTTTATTTGCAACTTTCCACGTATGATGAAGTCAAAGCAACGGGTTTGCAGTTAACCCGCACGCCGGGCGAATTTATTGTTTTCGGCGGCTCAGGCTTACTTGTACTCGGCATTTTCACCGGTTTTTTTGTGCGTGAACGCAGACTCTGGTTGTTGATCAAACCAGATCAGGTATTATTCGCCATGTCCAGCAGCCGCAAGACACTGGATTTTGAAAAAGATTTTGCACTCCGTAAGCAACATATTATGGAAATTTTAAAGGAAAACTGACATGCAACTCAGCCAGACCATGCCGCGCCCTGCCCTGATAAAGCAGCTCAATATTTTCGATTGGTTATTTTCGGCCCTGTTATGGGGTGGTGCAATTTACGCGTTCAATCTATACGGCACGCACATGGATAGCTACGAAAAGGTCTTCCTGTTCGGCGCAGCGGCTGTATTCTCGGCACTGGGCTGGTTTTGGAAGCCGATACGCATGCTGCTCCTCACCGTCGCCGTGCTTAGCCTGATGGGTATAGCCGATTACCACGGCGATCTGGCGCGCGCACAATCCTCCTTTTTCCTCAAATACATCTTGGCCAGCCAGACCGCGGTCATGTGGATGAGCGTGCTGTTTGTGATGGCCACTCTGACTTACTGGATCGGCCTGGCGGCGCGCTCCGATTTTGCCGCGCAAGTTGGCAGCGCACTGACCTGGAGCGCATTGACCATGGGGATCGTCGGACTCCTGGTGCGCTGGTACGAGTCTTATCTGATCAGCCCGGACGTGGGGCATATTCCTGTTTCCAACCTGTACGAGGTGTTCATTTTATTTTCCATCATCACCGCACTGCTGTATCTCTATTATGAAGCGCACTACGCAACCCGGCAAATGGGCGCGTTTGTGCTGCCGGTCATCAGCGCGGCGGTCGGATTCCTGCTGTGGTACACCTTCGACCGGCAAGCGCAGAGCATCCAGCCGCTGGTTCCTGCGTTGCAATCTTACTGGATGAAAATTCACGTTCCTGCCAACTTTATCGGCTATGGCTCATTCTCGCTCGCTGCCATGGTCGGCGTCGCCTACCTGTTCGTGGATAAAGGCATCCTCGCCTCGCGCCTGCCCAAGCTCGATGTGCTGGACGACGTGATGTACAAATCTATAGCCGTGGGTTTTGGGTTCTTCACCCTGGCCACCATTCTGGGCGCGTTATGGGCTTCAGAAGCATGGGGCGGCTACTGGTCCTGGGATCCCAAGGAGACTTGGGCACTGATCGTCTGGCTCAATTATGCCGCATGGCTGCATATCCGCCTGGTCAAAGGCCTGCGTGGCCCGGTACTGGCCTGGTGGGCGGTGGTCGGCCTATTCGTGACGGTATTTGCGTTTTTAGGCGTCAACATGTTTTTATCGGGACTGCATTCGTACGGCACGCTATGAGTCGGGCTTAGCCGACCCAGCCATCAGCCATGCGTCCGTAATGCCCGCTCAATGCGTTGCCCGGTTTCCGGGCGACGCAGCAAAGCCTGGCAGTGATGTTGTTTGGCTAATGCGCACGCCAACTACTCGCGCTTACCGAACGCGCCATAACATCGTTCCGCACCTTGGCCAGCCACCCGAAACGATGTGGCCGACACTCCCGCCTTAACCCGCCTCGCCTACAATGCTTTCAATGCTAATTAAATGAAAACCGTTAAATTCATCCAATCTTCACAATACGGTCACACAAGCGTCAACTGACAGAGCATAAACTTTCCTCTTTATACCCCTACTGGCGAAAGATAGTTATGCGTCTTGTTTTTACCGGATGGATTATTTTGATTTTGCTGAACTCGGCAATTACCCGGGCAGATGATTTACCGCCCCCTGACCAACCCCCTATGCCGCCCGAATACACTTATGTCGATCATGAAGGTTATCAGTATTCCTATAAAACAACGGTAGGGGGCGGGGATGAAAGCTGGATCGGTACAGTCGAAGTCAAAGCACCGAAAACACACGAAGTTGTGTTCAAGCAAACCAAGCTAAGCCCTGGCGGCTGTTCCGTCAAGGAGTTCGCCAAGCCTCACGCGCTGCGATATGGCCCCGATCCTGACAATTGGGAAATTGTCGCACTATGCGGCGAAGATGAGGGACACTTTCCGACCTTGATGTTATTTGAAAAGGGCGATTTAGTCGCGAGACTCGATTATGTCATTACAGAGCCGAATCTGGTCTGGCATCCTGAATATCAATCCTACTTGGCGGAAATTGTGTTTCGAGAGGGAATGAAAATAATAGGAATGGCTTATTTGCCCATGATATATGAGTGGACACCGATTTCTGACAATACGGACAACGGATTTCACCCGATCTTCAATTCACACTCATATAAACAATATTTACAGGATTATAAACAATTTAAAAATACAAAGGGTTATGGCGATACATGGTATCTCCTCATGATAGCTACACTAGTAGCAACTTCAAAGACATCGTTGATCTGTGCGGAACTGAATTCGCCACCCCTGAACAGGCTGACGAAAAAACAGGTAAAAAAATACCAATCAATTGCTGAAGATGATGGTTATCCTGCATTTGATTTATCCATCTGCAAAAGGGGTAGAAAGAAATGAGCGGAATAAATGATTTGACATCAAGACAAAAGGACGTGCTGACAAAAATTGTCGATTATGGAGATAGCCAAGGAATGTCGTCAGAGAAGATAGCGATTGCTGTCAAGGCGGCTTGCATAGAATCAACCCTTGGAATAGAAATGAAAAATACTCAGCCGGGGTCAACAGCCAGCGGATTATTTGGATATACCAATCCAAACTGGCATGATCATCATCGGGAACTGGGGGATAAAAACAATAATGATAATCAGATTATTGCATTTTACAGCGATATAGATCGATATTACGAGTGGTATAAGACGCTGTCAGACCGAGAGAAAAACAGCTTAAATAATATCGGCGAATATGTTTACATCAAACACCATGATGGCATAAAGAAAAAAGACTTCGAACATGCTGAAGGAAAATGGTTATGGGATTCAAGTCTTAACGCGCAATTATATAACCCCGCCTGGATAGACGAAGCCCGCTCCCACGACTTCACTTCTCCTGAACTTCCCGATCAGATTCTGAACCAGGTCGAACCACCAACGATCGTGGACGTCATCGAGTCCGGCATGGCTGGCGGCTTGGCTTTCGAAGCGATAGCCGGGAATCTGGCGGACTTGTCTACTTTCTCGACGGACCGGCAAATGCTGATCGACGCCTGGATCTGTTTGCTGGAGAATGCAGGCAAGGACAAATTGGCGCAGATCGATACCGTGTTGCAGTCTGAAAACGGCATCCAGCTTGGATTCCAGAATGGCGATATCACATCGCTAACCAGCCATACCTCCGGCTCCGAGGTAAATCAACTCAACGCCAATGGCGATTTTAACAGCAACTGGTGGAAGGCTGACGGCAGTTACGGAACGACTAATTGTCGAGCGGATGAATCCGTCTCAAGTACAAGTTACGATGCGGACGGCAATTACACCTCCAACACAGATAACGCACAAGGCGGTATTACCAGAAATATCTATGCAGCGGACGGCAGCTACAGCACTTTCACGGAAGACGCCCTGGGTAATATTACCATGAACAACGCTGCGCCGGATGGCAGTTCCCGTACGTACACGAGCGACGCGCAAGACAACATTACTATAAATAACAGCGCATCGGATGGCAGCTTTAGCACCATCACCGACGACGGCCTGGGCAATACCTCCACCAGTAACTACGCTGCGGACGGCAGTTTCAGCACCTATACGGACGACGGGCAAGGCAACATCGCTCTGAATGACTATGCGCCGGACGGCACTCCGGTTGACGACGCCGGCGTAATTGCCGACGACAATTCCCGCTATGATCCAGACAGCGGTTATGCTGCGGACAACAACACCAATCAGAACTCAAACGATGACACCAGCTGGAATACTTAATCCGTCTGTGACCCATTTCGCCAGACAGCCCCTGCCTCGCTCATGACATTTTCAATGCCGCGGCGAAAACCGTTAAATTCATCCAATCTTCAAAATACGGTCATACAAACTTCAACTGACAAAGCATAAACTTTCCTCTTTATACCCCTACTGGCGAAAGGTATTTATGCATCTTGTTTTTACCGGATGGATGATTCTGATTTTTCTGAGTTCGACAAATTCCTGGGCAGGCAATTCGCCATCCCCCGGCGAGCCTCCTCTACCGCCAGAATATACTTATGTCGATCATGAAGGCTACCAGTATTCCTATAAAACCACTGTGGGCGGCGGGGATGAGAGCTGGATCGGCACAGTCGAAGTCAAGGTGCCCAAAACCAATGAAGTTGTGTTCAAGCAAACCAACCTCAGGCCGGGCGGCTGTTCCGTCAAGGAGTTTGCCAAACCGGGCGCGCTACTCCATGGGCCTGACCATAGAGAAATTGTCGCACTGTGCGGCGAAGACGAAGGGCACTTTGCGACTTTAATGTTGTTTGAAAGCGGGAATTTGGTTGCCAGTCTCGATTATGTCATTACCGAACCGAATCTGGTCTGGCACCCGGAATATCAATCCTACCTGGCGGAAATTGTGTTTCGGGACGAAAGAATAGACGTATCGGAAGGTATGGATTATTTGTCCATGGTATATGAGTGGTCAACGGATACTGAAAATGTTGTCAATGGATTTCACCCAATTTTCAATTCACATTCATACAAACAGTATCTTGACGTTTATAAATGGCATAAACGTAACCATGCTGATGGAGACACAGAGTATTTGCCCATGATAGCCGAGCTGGTTGCAACCTCAAAGGCATCGTTGATCTGTGCAGAACTGAATTCGCCACCCCTGAATAAATTGACGCAGGGGCGGATAAAGCAATACCTGTCCGTTGCCGAGATTCTCGGATATCCGGCATTTGATTTATCCATCTGCAAGCACTAGTGTCCGGTTAATTAACGACTCGAAGCGCTGCAAGCCACGACTGACGCGGGATTGCGAGCGATAAAGGGTGGTGTCGATTTGGATTTCGACCGCCGGCTCAGGCAAACTTCCGGGATTTCCCCCGGAGGACGCCATGAACGCTGGCAAGACGCTTTTCGCCCAAATAATGGACTTCCTGCCCTGGACAACTTTTACCCGATATGTCGAGCGCTACGGTGGCGATCGTGGCGTTCGTTCCATGACTTGCGCCGAGCAATATCGCATCATGGCCTTTGCTCAATTGACCTACCGCGAGAGCCTTCGAGATATTGAAGTATGCCTGGGCGCTCAGACCGGAAAGCTTTACCACATGGGGTTTCGCGGACAGGTGAAACGTTCGACACTGGCCGATGCCAACGAATCTCGCGACTGGCGAATTTACGCCGATTTCGGGCAGCGCCTGATTCTTCAGGCGCGCGATCTTTACATCAAGGACGATCTTGGGCTGGATTTGTCCAATACAGTTTATGCGCTCGACTCGACTACCATCGACCTGTGCTTGTCGGTATTTCCGTGGGCGCATTTTCGCACCACCAAGGCCGCCGTGAAGATGCATACGCTGCTCGACCTGAAGGGCAATATTCCGAGCTTCATCCACATTTCCGATGGCAAGATGGCTGACGTGCACGCCCTCGACCTGTTGCAGCCGGAACCCGGTGCAATCT
>DAICZK010000027.1 GCA_027311185.1 Sulfuriferula sp. | reverse complement strand
TGCTGGAACCAGTAAACGGCCCTGGCCTGTCCGCCTAGCCGGCCTACCGCCCCGCCAGCTTCGCATACAGCAACGCAAGCACAACAAAAAACGCCGAGTGCGCGAAGGCGAAATAAACCATCCCGGCGACCGGGATGACGTTTTCGCCGGCGATACCCAGGCCCAGCGCGGGCAATATCACCCAGGTGTTGACCAGCCAGACGCCCAGCGCATAAAACAGGCCGCTGGTCAGAGGCGTGAACGCGCGGCGCAGGCGCGGCTCGAGAAACACCGCGTAAAACACCGCCATGCCCAGACCGATTGCAACATGGAACAGCCCGGCCCACGCCGATGGGGAAAAGCGGGCGAGCGGCGGCTGATCCCAGGCAACGGGCGCCGGGTGCAGGATGCGCAGCAGCAATTCGAGCAGGCTATCGTCGCCAGGCGGCAGACCGAAAGCGCCGCTCCATTGCAGCAACGCGAGATTGACCGCAACCGCTACCGCGCCCGCCAGCGCGCCATAGCGAACGGATTGCCAGAACGGATGACCGCGAGACTGCATAAGTTTTCCCTTAATCATATCAATTGCCCGACGCCGGATGTTAAACTATCCTGGATACTTGAGATGCTCCAGACTATACTGATGAAACCTTTTTCAGAATCCTGTGCTCGCAACCAGGCGCCCATACTGGCGCAATTACAAAGCCTCTTTGCCGACCGCAAACAGGTGCTGGAGATTGCCAGCGGCACCGGCCAGCATGCTGTGTTCTTTGGTCGCATGCTCCCGCATTTGACCTGGCAAACCAGCGAACTGCCCGAAAATCACGCCGGCATTTCAGCATGGCTGACGGAGGCTGCGCTGGACAACGTGCTGCCGCCCATCGCGCTCGACGTACGCAATGCGGTTTGGCCGATTGCCCAGGTGGACGCCATATTTAACGCCAATACCGTGCATATCGTGTCCTGGCCGGCAGTGGCGAGCCTGTTCGCCGGCATAGGGCGGGTACTCGCGCCCGGCGGCATTCTGTGCCTGTACGGACCATATAATTACGACGGCAACTATACCTCGGAGAGCAACGCGCAGTTCGATGCCTGGCTCAAGGCGCGCGACCCGCAAAGCGGCATACGCGATTTTGCCGCGGTTGACAGTCTCGCAGCGGCGCAGGGACTACAGTTGCTTCAGGATGTCGCCATGCCCGCCAACAACCGCCTCGTGGCGTGGCGCCGCGACGGGGTCAGCCCGGCGTCTTGAACGGATTGCGCTCGTTGAGCTCGTCGGCGTAATCGGTCACCCCGCTCGTTTCGCGGGCGAGAAAATCCTCCACCGCGCGGCCGAACCCGGCATGCGCCAGCCAGTGCGCAGACCAGGTAATCACCGGCAAAAATCCGCGAGCAAGCTTGTGCTCGCCCTGCGCGCCTCCTTCGAAGACGGCGATCTTGTGTGCGATGCAGAAAGCAATGGCCTGATAATAGCAAGTCTCGAAATGCAGGCCCGAGTGAAATTCCAGCGCGCCCCAGTAACGCCCGTACAGCGTATCGTGCGTGAAGATATTGAGCGCGCTGGCGATAGGCTGGCCGTCCCGCACCGCCAGCACCAGCAAGATCTGTTCGCCCATGGTCGCCCCGATGCGGCGAAAAAAATCCAGATTGAGGTAAGGCGTGGAACGATGTTGCCGATAAGTCCGGTTGTAACAGTCGACAAAAAATGACCAGTGCGCGTCGGTGATCTGCTCGCCGACCAGCCATTCGAAACTGATTTTCGCATCGCGCACACGGCGGCGCTCCTGCTTGATCTTTTTGCGCTTGTCATTGTTCATGCCGCCCAGATAAGCATCGAAATCGGCGTAATCCCGATTCTGCCAATGAAACTGCACGCCTTTGCGCAACATCATTCCCGCTTGCTGGAAGGCCTGCGCTTGCGCCTCGTCGGGAAACAGACAGTGCAGCGACGAAACACCTGTCTTGCGCGCCAGTTGCAGCGCCGCCTTAATCAAATTCGTGCGGATAGTCTCGTCGGCAGCCAATATCCGCAACCCCGTCACTGGCATGAACGGCACGGCACACAAGAGCTTGGGATAATAATCCAGCCCGTGACGCTCGTACGCTTCGGCCCAGGCCCAGTCGAAGACATATTCGCCGTAAGAATGTGATTTCAGATATAGCGGCATGGCGCCCACCAGCCGCGTATTGTCAGTGGCGACCAGGAATTGCGCCTGCCAGCCGGTACCGGGCACTGCGCAGCCGCACTCCTGCAATGCCGACAAAAAAGCATGGCGCAAAAACGGGTTGCCCCCCGTCAGAGCGTCCCACTCTGTCGCGGAAATATCTGCGAGCGTGTCGATGATGCGGATTTCTGTCCCGGCGCTCACAGTCGCGCGCCTGCCGGAAAATCAGAACCGAATTTATTCATAATACCTGAGTTTTTTCTGTTGATCCGGCGCGAGCAATTTTTTGAGCGTCTGAGCGTGCTGAATAAACACCAAATTCCAACTCACCAGATGAGTTCCCGATTATACTCATCCAGAGCAGTTCTCAGCCCGTGCTGTATGGATTCCCGCATACCGGGAACGGAAATCAAATATAAGGTTTCCTGAATTGCGGCCCAGTCTTCGGCGGAAACATCAACAACACGTCTGCCTGCGGATGCATAATAAGATAGGACACCCTCCAGCATGGAAGCGCTACTTTCGGCAACATTATGTCTCAGTGAGAATGCGCCTTGAGATACTGATCACAACGATCGGCTGCCACAAACTGCAAAATAGCCTTTACATCATCTGAACAGGATTTAAACACCAGCCGTTCTAAAACACGCGGGCCATGTTGAAGAATCAACACCCCAACCAAACCGTCAATAAAAGACTGGGTGGCTTCAATACCAGAAAAATCAAGCACAATCTCAGCCTCTTGAGCTAAAACAATCTCGATCCGATCCCGAATGGGAGCAGCACTTAACCTCGGACCGACAAGTCGACCACGGGCATAGGCATGAAGCAATACTGATGAACGTATCATGTTTATGATCATAAACAAGATGAAGTGAATTTTCAACTATTATTCGAATCGGAGTTTGACCGCGGGTATGTCGTCCAAAGCCGGCAGTAACCCCCCAACCCGAATATCGGAGAGCCTAGATCGATTCACCTCCATTGCAATGCCCACTCCCTGCCAATACCCCTCCGAGCTTTCTCCGCTATAACCCGATGTGCTATGCATTGCATTGCCGCTTGCCAATATCATGCGACCGCCGGCGTGTTCCGAGATTCGGCAAGATGTAGTAAGGCCGACGCCCTGGTTAACGGAATCATCGCGCAAACCCAAATCGCGATTGCAACTAATGCGTGGCTGCAATGCCAACAAAATAGCCTCAAGATGACGTTGATGCCGCAGTTTTACGTGAGTTTTAAGCGACTCAAGAAAGCCGCATCCATTGTCAACCACGGCTAGTCGAATGAGATCCTTTTTTGGATAATACTGGCTAGCAACCCAGACGCGGGCGTTTGTATTGCCACTTCGCGCATGGGTAAGCGCGTTTTCCAGCAATTCATTTAGTGCATACTGCAAGGGTTCCATTAATCTATCGCAGGCTGTATAACCCGTCATTTCATCAGGTGCTTCATTGTGGTCTGCTACGCCAGCCATAGCTTTTGCCAAGCTATACGAAACGTCACCTACTTGAGAGAGATTGCATATCCGGGTCAACTCCACTAACGTATCACTACGATCCCGACGTGTTCCCATAGTTTGAGAGCAGTCAACTAGTTCGATACCTGTAATTACATTCATGCGTTGCAGATAGCCGCTTAAATCTGGAGATAACTCGTAAACACGGATCGCGTATTCTTGTTTTTTGGCTTCATCTAGGCAGGCACCCAACATCGCCATGCCAAATGGATCAACAAAACGCAAATTCCTCGCGTTTATTTCAACAACACCCGCAGATTCCAATATCTTTTGGCAAACGGAAATCGTTATAAGGGCAAAGTTAGCTGACAGATAGTTAGGCAAAATGATCATAAAACAAATATACCAATAATAACAATCATAGCCAAATGTTGCCGTCGTTCCGCACAGCCACTTGACGACCCGCCGATTTTCAAAACTTTATGGGATGCAATATGCGGTGGCAGATACTCTGTTCGGGGTCATGTATCTTTTCTGTATTTGCGCTTTCCGGCTCATGTTGGAATAGCGTAAAAGCGGGCCTTATCGAACGGTTTGTCATGTTTCAACATGCCGTGGACCGCATGCAGCGGTTTGCGCATGACCGTACAGTCTGCTTGTAAAGATTTCTTGCCGTTATCCACAAGGTGCTGGAAATGTGCCTCGGCGTGTGGAGCGGCTTGCCCGCGATCAATGAGCCGCCGATTCACGGGCAAGCCTACTCCTATGGGACGGAAAAAAATAAATATAAAAACAATACTGTTTCACGTTATGGAACAGCGGAGCTATTCGTCATCCCCGCGAAGGCGTGAATCTAGCGCCTTATTCTATTTGGGTGCCCGCCTTCATGGAAACGGCGAGTTTGAATAAATCAGTGCCTCCTTAAATACTATCCCTGATAGCTTGCCCCCAACAATGAAGGTAATATTGCCTATATTGAACATAAATTCAGGAGCACCTATGAAACTACTACACGCTATGTTACGCGTCACGGATGTAGACAAAACCCTCGCATTTTTCAAATTGCTGGGCCTGGAAGAAAATCGCCGGCGCGAGAATGCTGCGGGGCGATACACGCTGATTTTTCTCCGCGAGGCGGCTGCGCAGTCGGAGGTGGAAATCGAATTGACGCACAACTGGGATCGAACAGAACCATACCCTGTCGGCAAGAATTTCGGTCACCTCGCTTTCGAGGTGGACGATATCAACACAAAATGCGACGAGTTACGCGAACATGGCATAGCCATACTGCGGCCGCCAAGAGACGGTTACATGGCTTTTGTCCACACGCCGGACGGCATCTCGATAGAACTGCTGCAACGCGGCGGCGCGATCGCGCCGAGGGAACCTTATGTGAGCATGCAAAATCAGGGTGAGTGGTAGACGCCCGCACCGGCATCGCGCCGTGTTCGCGCGAATCCAGACCTACAGCCCGGGCACGCGGCGACAACGAACAATGGCGTGAAAAATCGCCAGGCGGCCTATGCCCAATCCGCCCGGCAGAAATGCCGCCGGAGAGCGGATAACCGCGAACAAACTTGCCGAAAAACCATCTGTGGATTATTCTGAAACGGCCGATATAACGGAATCATTGGATAGCACACTTGGTCATAGAGGCGCGGCATGGAAATCACCTGCTACCGTAACCCCGAATTAAAGCGCGAGCCACGCTCCCTGCCCGCGACCACGTACAACCTCGCTCTGACACTGCTGGCGCGTAGCGCGAGCGGCAATCTGTTCGTGCCTATCCGCGCCATGCAGTATCTGGCCATACTCGATGCCGAGGAATTCGTATTTCTGGACGGCGCGCGCAAATGCTGGATCGATATCGCCTGGCGCAATTTTCACCCGCAGACACGCGATTCGCTGCAAGATCCGGTAGCTTACCAGGCGGTTTATTACCATCCCGACGGCGAAAGCCTGATGAACCGCCTGCACGCCGAGTTGCCGCGAGCGCTGCAGGGGCTGGCAGGCAAATCGCACATCGAAGGTCCGGCGCGCGTGCTCAAATTCCCCGGCTGACGGCTATTCGTCCTCGCCCAGTTCCGCGTTCCAACCTTCATTGCGCGCGACGGTCATTGCCTGCTCGTACAATTGCGAGTGTCGCTCGCGCAGCGCTGGTGGCAGCCGGCTCGGCAGATGCGCGTAGGGTTGCCATGCGGCGTAAACCCGTTCGTAGAGATTTTGCATGCGCGAGGCATCCCAGCCCGCGCAGGTTTCCGCCTCGGGTAGCAGGCCGAACACCCAGGCGTCGCGAACTATGCGCCCCAGGTGCGTCAATCCGCCGTTCGTATCGTGGTCGATACCGACATAAAACTGTTGTGTCATCGTGTAAGCCCTGCATAAAGTACCGGCAATTTTTCCGGCAATCGTTCTACGTGATCAACTACCATATAATTCCGGGTGCCGAAAATCCGCGAGACGTATTGATCGGCCCGCGGGTCAAGTGACATGCAGAAAGTGGTCACGCCTGAGCGCGCCATCGCCTCCACCGCCTTTTTCGTATCATAACGCAAATATTGCGGGTCGCGCACGTCAATGTCTGCCGGTTCGCCATCGGTGATGACCAGCAACAGTTTTTTGGACGATTTCTGCGCGACGAGATAATGCCCGGCATGCCGGATAGCTGCGCCCATGCGCGTCGACAAGTGCCCGCTCATGCCGGCAAGACGCGATTTCGGTATTTCATTATAAGGTTGATCGAAATCCTTGAACCGCGAATACTCGACGTGATGCCGTCCGTCCGAGCAAAAACCGTGGATTGCGAACGGGTCGCCGATTTTATTGATCGCATCGGCCAGCAGCACCGTCGCCTGCCGCTGCAGGTCAAGCACGCTGTAATCGTGGCCCGCCACCTTGTCGTTGGTCGATTCGGACAGATCGAGCAGCACCATCACCGAGATATCGCGCACCTTGCGCACCGAGCGCATCATGATGCGCGGGTCGGGTTGCTGACCCATACGCAGGTCGACCATGGCGCGGATGGCGGCGTTAATGTCGAGCTCGTCACCGTCTTCGAGCTTGCGTATCCGCGTCACGCCCTGCGGTTGCAACGCGTCAAGCAGGAATTTGAGCCGGCCTATGGTGCGCTTGTGCTGCGCGGCGATGTCGTCGATGAGTTGCAAATCACCCACTTTGGGGGCGCTTCTCCACCACCGTGGCCCACGCCGGACGTTCGAGCTGTATCTGGTAATCCCACTCGGCATAATGGTAGGGCTGCGAAACCGGCTCCTTGCCCTCCATCTCGTTAAAGGATTTGCCCATATCCTCATAGGGGAACAACTCGGTACCGAGCACCCAGATTTCCTCGGCGTCGTCGCCCGCGGTCTCGACATCGACCACGTTGGCGAACTCCATCAGACTGACCTGTCGGCGCACCTGCTTGGGCGCCTCGTAACCCGCTGCCGCCGCCTCGAAATCGAATTCCTCGAATTCCCAGAAATAACGGTTGTCGTCACGGTACGGCGCCGTGAGCACATCGCTGCGCGGATTGAAAGGAATACGCCGTGCCATGAATTCGTGCGCCAGCTGCACGCCGATATCCCACGAGGTCTGATTGCTGTCCAGGCGCAGCGCGGCCTCGCTAAACAGCACCCGGCCCTGCGCGATCCACGGATCGGGATCGGCGTAACTGTCGTCGAGCAGGGCGCGCGCGAGCCGATTGAGATAATCGCCCGCCGTCACGCACTGCTCTGGGGTAATCGTATGCAGCTGCGCCCACAAATGCTTGAGGCCGGGGAATTTGCGCACGGCCAGGGTTTCTACCCGGGCGTCCTCGATCACGCTGATCACCGCCATCTGCCAGGGATTGAGCGCCTCGGCCGAAATCGGTTCGCGGGTATAAACCAAATGCGCGGCACTATGCACGGCGGCGGCGCGATACATCTCCAGACCTGGCAGTTTGGTACCGCCAGCATCGTAATCGTCGTAAGCATCGGGCAGATGCAGGAAATAGCCCTCGATATAAGGCCGATAGCCTTCCCGCGTCTCGAAATCGCCCGAAGTGGGTTTCATGAAAAAATCGCGCGCCCACAAGGCACGCAGATACATATTGATACGCCGCTGCACGTCGACGAACAAAGTCCCTTTGCGCTCTTTTTGCAGCATGGCGAGCGATTCTTTGGACTGCAGGCTGAAATAATTGGCCTGCTCCGGATAATCGGTGCGGTGTGCATGCGCGCCCCACAGCGCCCAGCGCCGTAAACCGCCCAGCGTGAGCTGGCTAAACAGCAGTTCCAGATTTTCGAGCATCGGCCGCACGCCGCGCGGCGCCTGCGACAACAGGGTATTGATAAATTGCAGGTAGGCGCCGAACAAAGCCTCGTCGCCGAGCCGGTTGGCGGCTGTCGGCGCCGTGCTGAGCACCAGCTCGATCACTGTCCCGGAGGTTTTGGAAGCCAGCCCCAGCGCGGTGTGAACCAGGTCGGGCACAGCATCCTCGCCAATTTCGTGCGCCACCAGCGGCGCGTGATCGATCCAGGTCGCAACCAGACTATCGCCCTTGCCCAGACTGTGCAGCGCTGCGGCACCCTTAATATAATTGTCCAGTCCGCGCGCGCTGAACACCTTGGCCGCTTCCGGCCAAGCGGAACGCAGGCTCTCCCGTAACGCCAGGGAGAGTGGATCGAGCAGCTCCTGATAGTCTTCGAAATTGATTGACATGATTAGGGCTCGCTATTATAGGCAGGCAAACAAACGGGGCGGTCCGGCCGGACGCCGACCGACGCGGCCCGCCGCATCAAAAGAACGTGGACACCGCCGCGTCGAGCGCATCGCGCATGTCCGGGTCATCAGTGATCGGGCGCACCAGCGCGACGCGACACGCCTTGACCGGGTCTACGCCCGTGCCGATAAGGCTGCCTGCGTAAATCAGCATGCGCGTCGAGATGCCTTCATCCAGACCGTGCCCCTTGAGGTTGCGCGCGCGCTCGGCGATAGCGACAAGTTTGCCCGCCACCTCGGCGCTGACGCCGGTTTCATGCACAACAATCTCGGTCTCTACCGCCTGTTCGGGGTAGTTGAAATCCAGGCCGCCGAAACGCTGTTTGGTTGATTGCTTGAGGTCTTTCATCAGTGACTGGTAGCCGGGGTTGTACGAAATCACCAGCTGGAAATCGGGATGTGCGTGCACCAGCTCGCCCTTTTTCTCCAGCGGCAGCACGCGGCGATTATCGGTCAGCGGATGGATCACCACCGTCGTATCTTGGCGCGCCTCTACCACTTCATCAAGATAGCAGATCGCGCCATAGCGCGCGGCGATCGCGAGCGGGCCGTCCTGCCAGCGCGTGCCGCTGGCGTCGAGCAGAAAGCGTCCGACCAGATCGGAGGCGGTCATGTCTTCGTTGCAAGCCACGGTAATCAATGGCTTGCCCAGCCGCCATGCCATATGCTCGACAAAACGGCTCTTGCCGCAACCCGTGGGGCCTTTGAGCATCATGGGCATGCGCACGGAATAAGCTGCCTCATATAACTCCACCTCGTCGGCAACGGGCCGGTAATAGGGTTCGTGTTCGATTTTATACTGCTTGATGATGTCGCTCATATCGCTCTCCGGCTATCCATATAATCAATACAGGGACGCAAGGAACCGCCTGTCGGCAGTCGCTTGCGTCCGTGTACGAACGTATCCTGCCGCCTGCGATGAGGCGCAGCCGACGGCAGGACAAAACGCCAGCTTAAACAGTCTTGCCGCGGTAAATCACCATCGCTGCACCTTGCGATTGGTTAAAATTGTTATAACCGATCAGGCGTACGTGGTTGTTGGGGTTAGCCTTGTGGCAGGCTTCAGCTTCGGCCAGCACCTTGTCCACGTCGGTTTCGCCGAACATGGGCAGCTTCCACATGTACCAGTAAGAATCCATCAGATACTCAGGCTCGATATGCTCGATAGCGGGGTTCCAGCCTTTGGAAACCAAATACTCGACCTGTTTCTTGATTTCTTCCTTGGTCATGGCCGGCAAGTAGGAAAAAGTCTCAAACTTGCGGCTGGCTGGGTCGGACAGGCGCGATTTGTAATCCATTACTTCATTCATCAACTACTCCTTAAATATAGTCTGTTAATCGATCCCGGATTGCGCACGGCCATCCGGGATGACTGCATCACTTGTGTGCGACGTCCAGTTTGTCTACGGTATCGAATTCGAACTTGATCTCTTTCCAGGTTTCCATGGCGATCTTGAGTTCAGGGCTGCTTTCGGCTGCTTTTTGCAGGATAGCCTTGCCTTCCTTCTCGATGGCAACGCCCTGGTTGCGAGCGGCTACGCACGCTTCCAGCGCAACGCGGTTGGCCGCAGCGCCTGCTGCGTTACCCCAGGGGTGACCCAGCGTGCCGCCGCCGAACTGCAGGATGGAATCGTCGCCGAATATGGAGACCAAAGCCGGCATGTGCCAGACGTGGATACCGCCGGAAGCAACAGGCAATACGCCAGGCATGGAACCCCAGTCCTGATCGAAGAAAATGCCGCGGCTGCGATCTTCCTTGATGAACTCGTCGCGCATGATGTCGATCCAGCCCAGGGTCGCTTCGCGGTCGCCTTCCAGCTTGCCGACCACGGTACCCGAGTGCAGGTGATCGCCACCGGACAAACGCAATACCTTGGTCAGGACGCGGAAGTGAATACCGTGGTGCGGGTTGCGGTCGAGCACAGCGTGCATGGCACGGTGGATGTGCAACAGCATGCCGTTGTTGCGGCACCAGTTGGCCAGACCGGTGTTGGCCGTCAGACCGCCGGTGAGGTAATCGTGCATGATGATGGGCGCGCCGATTTCCTTGGCGAACTCAGCACGCTTGTACATTTCTTCAGGCGTAGGCGCGGTAACGTTGAGGTAGTGACCTTTACGCTCGCCGGTTTCACGCTCTGCTTTAAGCGTTGCTTCGTGCACGAACTCGAAACGGTCACGCCAGCGCATGAACGGCTGGCTGTTGACGTTTTCGTCGTCCTTGGTGAAATCCAGACCACCGCGCAGACACTCATACACAGCCCGGCCGTAGTTCTTGGCGGACAGGCCGAGCTTGGGCTTGATGGTGCAACCCAGCAGAGGACGACCGTACTTGTTCATTTTGTCGCGTTCGACCTGAATACCTTGTGGAGGACCACCGCAGGTTTTGACGTAAGCAATCGGGAAACGCACGTCTTCGAGGCGCAAAGCACGCAACGCCTTGAAACCGAACACGTTACCAACCAGCGAGGTCAGCACGTTGACGACAGATCCTTCTTCGAACAGGTCGATAGGATAGGCTACGAATGCGTAAAAACAGGTATCGTCACCAGGCACGTCTTCTATACGATACGCGCGGCCTTTGTAATAATCCAGATCGGTCAACAGGTCGGTCCACACAGTGGTCCAGGTACCTGTCGACGACTCAGCCGCAACGGCAGCGGCAACTTCTTCGCGGTCCACACCGGCTTGCGGGGTGATTTTGAAACACGCGAGAATGTCGGTATCCGAAGGGGTATATTGCGGCGTCCAGTAAGTTTGCCGATATTCTTTTACACCGGCGTTATAGGTCTTAGCTGCCATTGCAAACTCCTTGTTTTCAAGTTGGGGTAATCCATCCGCGGCGGATGGCTGTTAGCTCATGTGAGCAAGACGCTATTGTACTCAGGCGCAACCATAAATAAAAATTGTATATTTTAATGCGTATAATAGATAATTATCTATGATCAATCTCCTAACTGCACCCATGAGACATGCTACTTTACGCCAATTAAAAGTTTTTGAGTCGGTCGCTCGCAATTTAAGCTTCACGCGCGCCGCCGAAGAACTACATCTCACCCAGCCCACGGTATCGATCCAGCTCAGGCAACTCAGCGAAATCGTGGGTTTTCCGCTGATCGAGCAGATCGGCAAGCGGATTTTCCTGACTGACCTCGGGCGTGAACTGCTCACCGTTTGTCACAATACCTTCGACGGCTTATCGCGCTTCGAAATGCTGGTTTCCGACATGAAGGGCATCAAAGCGGGCAAGCTGCGCGTCACGGTCATCACGACCGCGAAATATTTCGTGCCACGCCTTCTGGGTTCTTTTTACAATCGCTATCCCGGCATCGAGGTATCGCTCAAAGTCACCAACCGGGAACGCGTATTGCAGCGCCTCGCCGACAATGAGGACGATTTGTATATCCTCGGTCAACCGCCGGAGCACATGGATGTGCACGCCGAAATGTTTCTGGAAAATCCGCTGGTGGTCGTGGCGTCTCGCGACCACCCGCTGACGGGCGGGCAAAATATTCCCGTGCGGCGCGTGGCGGAGGAGGCGTTTCTGATACGCGAACACGGCTCGGGGACGCGGCTGGCCACCGAACGCTTTTTCAGCGACCAGGGCTTGACGCTCAAAATCCGCATGGAACTTGGCAGCAACGAGGCTATCAAACTTGCCGTAGCCGGCGGGCTGGGCATTGCCGTCGTCTCTGCGCATACGCTCGCGCTGGAAAGAAACAGCGATGAACTGTCGATACTCGATGTGGCAGGGTTCCCGATTCGGCGCCAGTGGTATGTCGCCTACCCGGCTAACAAGCAATTAACCGTCGTCGGCGCTGCTTTCCTTGATTTTCTCAAGCAGGAAAGCCGGGCGGTAGCAAACCGTTATCTGACCGGAATTCCTGGATTTCTACCCGAACCTCAATGACCACCCACCCATCCGAAACCGAACAAGACCTGCGCCGCGCGTTGCAACATGCGCCCGACGACGCCCTCATTCACGCGAAGCTTGCGCTTCTGCTCGAACGGCAAAAGCGCCCGGTCGAAGCCGAGCAGCACCATCGGCGCGCGGTAGCGTTAGATGACGCCAATGTGGAGCTGCGCCTCAATCTGGCCAATTTCCTCGCCGCGTCCGACAGCGACGAGGATGTCGCGGAGGCGAAAACGCTGTTCATCGAGATCATCCGGGCTAACCCCGCGCATTTTCAGGCGTGGAACAATCTGGGCAACCTGCTTTTCGAGACAGGCTACACTTCCGCTGCGCACACAGCTTACTCGGCAGCGGTCACCTACCACCCCGGCAAGGCAAGCGCGCACGTCAATCTGGGCAACGTGCTGTTGTACAAGAACGACCTGGCCGCGGCGCAAACGCATTTTCGCAATGCCCTCGAACTCGATTCCGGGCTCGCCGAAGCCCATCAGGGACTCGCCTCTATACTGCACCGCCAGAACGACGAAGCACAGGCCGCCTACCACCGCGCTCAGGGGTTCGGCAACAAGGCGGTAACGACGCTGGCCTATCGCGGTCGGGACAAACCCGCGCCATTGCTGATTCTTGCCTCCGCGCTGGAGGGCAACATTCCTTGGCGCTTTCTGATCGACCAGAGCGTGTTCGAAACGACTATCGTCGCCGTCGAATATTTCGACCACTCACTCGATCTGACATCGCTGCCGCTGATTTTCAACGCCATAGGCGATGCCGACCTGTGTCGCGAAGGGCTGGAAATCGCCCGCCAGATGGTGGCCGGGACCGGGGCGAACGTCATCAATGCGCCCGACGCCGTACTGCAAACCGGGCGACTGGCAAATGCGCGGCGTCTCGCGCTGCTGCCGGGCGTGACAGTACCTCGCATGGAGAGCTTGTGCAAAGCGCAGCTGCTCTCGGGGGCGGCGCTGCAAACGCTGGCGGAAAAACAGATCAGTTTTCCGCTTTTATTGCGCGCGCCCGGTTTCCACGGCGGCAATCATTTTGTTCGCGCGAACAGCGCAGAGGCGTTGCCGGCAGCCGTCGACACGCTGCCGGGCGAGACAGTGCTGGCAATGGAGTTTCTCGATCCCCGCTGCGCCGACGCGCTATTCAGGAAATACCGGGTAATGGTCATCAATGGCGCTTTATATCCCGTCCACATGGCCGTGTCGGCGCACTGGAAAGTGCATTATTTCAGCTCCCTCATGACTGACCGACCCGATCTGCGTGCGGAGGAAAAAATCTTTCTGGATGATCCTGAAAAACACCTGGGGCATGAAGTGATGGAAACATTGCAGCATATATCC
>DAICZK010000270.1 GCA_027311185.1 Sulfuriferula sp. | reverse complement strand
CGGCCCGTGTTGACCATCGAGAGCATGCTGGCCGGACGGGTCGCGGCAATGACGGGTTTGCTGCACGCGGTACAGCGCGCCACCCGGGTAGCCCGCTACGCCAAGGAGTGGGCGGTGCATTTGCAGGATCTGCATTTCGATGAAATTCATATCGCCGCGCTATTGTACAATTTCGCTGGTATTTTGATGTGGTGTTACGCGCCGGAAGCCATGCTGCGAGTACAGGCCATGCTAGAGCGGGAGCCCGGATTACGCACACGCGACGCGCAGAAACAGGTATTCGGTTTTTCGCTGTTCGAGCTGCAGCTCGAACTGGCGAAGACTTGGGCGCTGCCGGAAATACTAGTAGCGCTCATGCATGGCGACAATGCGAATCAGCGGCAAGTCCGGATTATCGAACTGGCGATCAACCTGACCCGCCATGTGGCGAATGGCTGGGACGATCCTGCATTGCCCGAAGATTACAAGGAAATAGGCGAATTGCTCAACCTGCGTGTCGAAC
>DAICZK010000026.1 GCA_027311185.1 Sulfuriferula sp. | reverse complement strand
CTATATATCTATATATTACTCACATGGTTATTGTGGAGTTCACGCTAGCGCTTGCACCAGCTCAATTCGCAGTAATAAGCAGCTTTCATTCAGGTCGGCTAAGTCTTCTGTCGAATTATTGCGGACAAGGGAACGCCAATAAAGAATGATCGCTTAGGCCGATAAATGTGCCTTCATTGAAATTCTCTTGATGGTCTGCTTCGGGTCGAGAAGAGTAGGTCAACCTTGAAAATAGAGTGCCCGATAGCGGCCGCTCGTCACATGCGGCAATGGGTTACAGAACTGGACCTTCCTGAAAGCTAGATCGCCTATTCAGGAAATCCACTGCGTCAGCTTTGGCCGAGAATCTGGCGATCACAGCAATCCAATTGGTGGTGTATTCATGGCACAACTGAAACAATCACAGCCATAGCGAATCAACACGAATGCAAATCGCTATGTAATACAGCTATGACCTCAATCAACCACAGATTACGGATACCCGATAAATCATGACCGGCAGCAGCAAAAACAGCAATACGCCACTCAAACGCTGGATAATCGACACCCAGCCCGGTAGCGGCAAATGGATATGTGAGACATCCAGATAAACAGGCGGTCTGTTTGCGGGCATGGTCTTAGGGCTTGTTAATGAATAACGGGGACGTACGTTCCTGCGTATTCGCGATGGACGCAAGCCGCTTGTTGCGAATGACACAACCGGGCGTCTTACGCCTTGGTCTGCATACCCGGCAACCCCGGCGTATGTCCATGTTATTCATTAACAAGCCCTTACCCCGACGAGTCCCTCTGTCCGCTATTCGCGTACGGCGCCGGCCACGGCGGGCGGAATACGATCGATCAGACGCGGGTCGAACGGTTTGGGCAAAATATATTCGCGGCCGAACGCCAGCGTCTCAAGCTTGTAAGCCGCCAACACCTCTGCCGGCACCGGCTCGCGCGCCAGTTCCGCCAGCGCATTGACAGCAGCGATCTGCATTGCCGGCGTAATCCGCTTGGCGCGAGCATCGAGCGCGCCGCGAAAAATAAACGGAAAACCCAATACGTTATTGACCTGATTCGGATAATCCGAGCGTCCTGTCGCCATGATCAGATCGTCGCGCGCGGCGTGCGCCTCGGCGGGAGAAATTTCGGGATCGGGATTCGCCAGTGCAAACACCACCGGTCTGTCCGCCATGCACCTGAGCATGTCCTGCGACACCAGATTGGCGCCCGACACGCCCACGAACACATCCGCGCCGACCATCGCGTCGTCGAGCGTACGCTGCAGGATCTCCCGGGCAAACGGCTGTTTGTAACTGTTTAGATCGGTACGTCCGGCATGTATCACGCCGCGGCTGTCGACAAGCAGGATGTTCTCCGTCCTGGCGCCCATCGCCATGAGCAGGCGCATGGAAGCGAGGCCCGCAGCGCCCGCGCCCAGACAGACGATTTTCGCGTCGACGAGCCGTTTGCCCTGAATCTGCAAGGCATTGACGAGCCCGGCGCAGACTATCACCGCCGTGCCGTGCTGATCGTCGTGAAACACCGGGATGTCAAGACGCGCGGACAGCGCGCTTTCGATTTCAAAACAATGCGGCGCGGCGATGTCCTCGAGGTTGATGCCGCCGAAGGTCGGCGCGATATTCACCACGGTTTCGATGAAAGCGGCCACGCTCGGTGCGTTCACTTCTATGTCGAATACATCTATCCCGGCGAAACGCTTGAATAAGATGCCCTTGCCTTCCATCACCGGCTTGGCGGCCAGCGGCCCCAGATTTCCCAGCCCCAGAATCGCGCTGCCGTCGGTGATCACTGCAACCAGATTACCTTTATTGGTGTAGCGATAGGCGTTTTCCGGGTCGTCCGCAATCGCGCGCACCGGCTCGGCAACACCGGGGCTATAAGCCAGCGACAGATCTTCCGCGGTATCGCAGGGCTTGGAGGACTCCACCGACATTTTGCCCGGTTTGGGGAATTCGTGGTAATCAAGTGCTTGCTGTTTAAATGTCGTCATAGTCGTTCACTATAAAATTCAATCGGATTCAATCGGGGAACGGCGGCTGCGCAGGTTCGAGCATCGCCATCGCGCGCGCAAACAAATCGGCGCGCGCAACCTCGGGCGCGTGCCCGATTGCGCTGCTCCAGATCGGAAACAGGCTGAGTTCTTCACGCTGTTCGTGTTTGGACAAATAGCCCGCCAGTATCGCCAGCAACGGGGAAATGCTCGACGTGTCGGCATCGGGTTCCTCAAACGCGGCCGCAATCATTGCGGACTGGGTCATGATTTCACCATGCTCGCTCACCATTGCCGCCGTCGGATCCACTCCCGATGCATTGGGTACCGTGCGTATCGCCCTGCCGAGCAGATCATGCTCCACGGCCAGATGGCACTGCAGACCGGCGACGAAGGCCTGCATCACACTCCGTGCCTCGACGAGTTGGCCCCGGTCAGTCAAATGGATGATACTGGAAAACATCGCATCCAGTCGTTTGTGGTCGCGCCGCAACGCGTCCAGCACGTCGCCGGGCGGCACATCTTCGGCGCGATGGATGACTGCATGCCAGTTGCCGGCCATCGTGCGGCTCAGATCCCAGCGCAGATTATTGCGCAACTGCAAATTCAGGCTCCGCAGCACCATCGTCGGATCGCCGGCAAACAGCACGCTTGCCGTTGTACCGCGCGGCATATCCTTGATCTCATAGAATAACGCCGTCTGCAAATGACTCGCGGCGGTGTTCGTCAAATCGCACACATCCTCGCTCATGTCAGAACCCGAACATATGATCCATGCTGAATGCAATATCCGCATTCAATGTACCATGGTAACCGAATAAACGACAGGTCAGATCGCGGATGATAATGTATGCGCCATTGCCGGCGCGTTGCCGGGTGGCGGCGTCGAATCCTTCGCCATAGCGCCAGTGCAGCGAGCCGCTGCAGGGAATGCGCATGCAGGTCTGCGCGATCTCGGCACCGGTGCGGTCGAACAGCGTGAAAGTCGTGTCGGACACTGCATGCCAGGGCGTCGAGGCCGGATAAATCAGGTGACAGAAG
Organism: Sulfuriferula sp.; assembly: GCA_027311185.1. GTDB lineage: Bacteria > Pseudomonadota > Gammaproteobacteria > Burkholderiales > Sulfuriferulaceae > Sulfuriferula. The sequence goes on along the minus strand of DAICZK010000026.1, from coordinate 10,802 downwards.
GTATCGAGCGGCGCGTCGCCCATCCGCAGGAATAAACGGGTGCTCAAGCCAGGGGGCGCCGCGGCGTAGGACTGAGGTTCATTTTTGTAAGTCAGCACGGTATTGTAGATGTGTGCACCGAAACTGCTCTCGGCGATATGCCCGCTGGTCCGTTGCGTATAGCGGAACAACCCGTGCAGCCAGCCGTCCGCGCGCCCGCCCGCAGCAAAATCGTAGACCAGTTCGACGTGGCCGCTACCACTCGGCAGAACGACGCCCTGCTCGGCCAGAATGGCGTTCATGTCTACCGCTATGCTGGCGCGGCGCAACAGGCAGCCGAAAGTATGACGCGCGACTTCGCTACCGTCGGCATCGTAAAAAATCGCCGCAATCGGCAAATCGTGCTGTGCAGTAGACATGGGCGTCGGCTGCATCACGCTCTGCCATTGCGCTACCGGCAAAATCGGCGCGGGCAGCAGATAGGATTTCCCCATTAGTGCCGCCAGCGCGGGTATGCCGTCATCGGCAACCAGATCATTGCGCTCTACGTTGACGTGGGCGATACGGCTGCGGCCCTGTTTGACATGCACCTCATAGCGCGGTCGCACAAAATAACGTCCGGCCTGCACTTCGAACTGTTGCGGCCAGCGCGCTTCGGGAAACAGCGTCGCGACATCGAGCGCGTAGCTGGCGAATGGTGCGATTTCCGTCGGCACGTAACGAATCTCGTCCGACCCCATCAGATTGATCCCCACTGCGTTGGCGGGGATGGGGACGGGATGGCTATTCTGTATCCACATCACTACGGTTTCATTCTGGTCCGGCGCGGGCAACCCGGCAAACAGGTCTGATGGCCACGCATTCGCGTCGTGCGTGCAAGACAGCACGGTATCGTCGTCGCCATACAGGTCGAGCGCATATTTCACGACATCGTGCCGCGCCACGCCAAGCACATGAATAAACAGCGAGGCGGTAAAATCGCCCAGCCCGAACCGCGCGCGAATCTCCTTGCTGTCGATTATCAGGCTTGCGCCCGGCGTCGCGATGCTATCCTGCCACTGCGCGAGGACTGCGCCCGACCGATCAAACAGGCAGCACCATATCCTCGGTGGCGTCTTCGCCCCCAGCCCGGACCAGTAATCGCAAGTCACGATGCGGCTGTGCTGCCCCGCGCCATCGCGAAAAAAACCGAAGTTGGTGGCGAAGTTCAACCTGTCCAGATAATTCCGCGGATTGGTCAGCATCTCGTCGGGCAGCCGCAGCACATCCAGGCTCACCAGCTCAACGCCGATGGGGACCAGATGCCGTATTTGCAGCAGCAGTCGTTCCGCGTCGAACGCGGCGACCAGCACGATATTGGCAGAGCACTGTGGCAACTGCGTGACCGCTTGCGCCGTGTGGCCGAGCACGGTTTTGCCAATATCTTCCACGCGCTGCACAAACACCGCGGTGACACAAACGTCGTCCAGCGCGTAAAATTCGTGCAACCCCTCCGCCATGCCCAGCGGGTCGTAGATGGCCACCCTGTCGGCGGCGCACAGCCGGGCATACAGGGCCGCCGCCCTGTCTGCGGTAAGGGGGTGTCCCAGGGCTTTAAAAAAGCTGTTGCCGCCCTTGGCGTTACTGAATGTTTCTATTTTCAAAGCCATATTACCATCCTAAATTATGCTTGATTTGCCCAGCGACGCGCTGCGTCTCGTCGAGCCGCGCATAATGCCAGTCCGACAGTTCGCCGGTAAACGGGCGGGCGCAGCCGCGCTGTTGCAGACTGCGATGAAACGCCTCGAATTTGCCCTTGCCGCCGGCCAGCCCCTCGACAAACACAGGCTTGCCGGTAAAACAGGCCTCCGACGCCATATTCACCGAATCCGCTGTTACAACCAGATAATCTGCCAACGCCAGATAGGCCAGATAAGGGTTCTCCCCGCTACCATCCCAGACCACCGCTGAATGCGCCGCAAGCCGTTCACGCAAGATGGCGACCACCGCCGGATCAGTTCGCCGCGACGGCGTAATGAGCACGCTGCCGCCACGCGTCGTCAGCGCGCGGATCAATTTGTCGGCCAGACGCTGGGCGAAGGCCGAATCCAGCGTATAACGCTGATTGGTCCCGCCCAGCAGTACACCGATCAGAGGACGCGACAACGTGTCGAATTGGGCGCCGAACAGTTGCGCCGCCTGCTCAAGCTTGGCCTGCGTGACCCGGTTGACCGCCCCCAACGTTTCGATCACGTTGCCGCCGTGGCAGATATCGTGCTCGGGCGAGACGACAACATCGAACTGACGCAGCGAGACGCGCGGATTCTGGATACGGATATTCGCGACCCGGCCGCCGCTGGCGCGCTTGATCGCAATCGATACGGCGACATTCAGACGCCCCGTCCCGATGATCACATCCGGCCAGGGCGGCGTGAGGCTATCGCTACCTTCGGCCAGAAACCGCAGCGGCTCCAGCCATAGCGCGGGCGGTAGAAATTTCCAGGGCGCGCGCGGAACGACGTGCTTGACGATACAGTGCAGACCGAGCGCTTCCGCCAGTCCTAGCGACTGGTTATCCATACCGACTATGCCGTTCGACAATACCCAGGCGACGCGTTGCGACATCCGCGTCAACCTGTGTAACCCGATCGACCGAACAGTTTCTTTAAAAACGCCGACAGGCCATGCCGGCTCTGCTCCCGCCGCTTGACTCCCTCGTTGATCACCCAGTTCAATTGCAGCGCGCGGCGCTCGCCGACAAACGGCTTGTGCCCATGCCACGAGTTATCGCTGCGGCGAAAAGCCAGCAAGGTGCCGATGGCGGGTTCGACTTCGGCAATATAGTCTTCAAGATCGGTCCCCGAGCGCAGCAAGCGCAGGCGCCCGCTGGTATCTTGCCAGGACTCGTTAAAATAGATCAGCACGGTAATGAGTTTGGTCTTGCTGTCGGTATGTATCCGCCCATCGGTTTCGTCAGTGCGGCCGCGCACAGTAATCATGGTCGGGCGTCCGCTCAGGTCGAGCTTGAATTTGCGTTCGACTGCGCGGCGAAACTCAGCGCCTTCGAGCTCCCGCATCAAGGCGACGAAAGCCGGTCCGCATTGCAAGGTATCGGCTGGAAAACTGCCTGCTTGTTCGATGACGGGAAAATCTTTTACAATGCCCGCCAACGCCCCGGCGCGAATAAAATCCGGCACGACCAGATAGTCGAATGGCGCCTTGCATAACGGCACTGCGTCGAATCCGGCCAAATCCAGCATTGGGGTAACGTTTGCCTGGGCTTGCACTGCATCGGTATACATTCCGGACAACCTAACCTTAAATCAGCAAACGCTCAGTCTAACGCCTTTCGGAGCCGAGATAAAGGCGCGGCAAAAAATATTAGTCGCGCGCCTTGAAATGCCGGGACCCATCCCCATCTTTTAAAAAATTTCACCGAAGGAGTTCGCAATGGCGACAGAAACCAGCAATCAGGAACCAGAAAACCTAGACACCGCGCCTGAGGCAGAATTGGAATCCAGCTCCAGCCTCGCGCAATCGCTCAAACAGGCCGAACTGCTTGCGCAGGAACATCACGATGCCTGGTTACGGGCCAAGGCTGAATCCGACAATATCCGCAAACGCGCCCAGATCGACATCGCCAGTGCGCACAAATTCGCCATAGAGACATTCGCCACCGAGTTGCTGGCGGTCAAGGACAGCCTGGAAGCCGCGCTCAACACCGAAGCCGCAAGCATCGAAAATCTCAGGAGCGGAGTGGATCTGACGCTAAAACAGCTCGCAACGGCGTTCGAAAAAGCCAGCATCAATGAAATCACTCCCGCCGGAGAAAAATTCGATCCGCACAAACACCAGGCCATCAGCATGATAGAGAGCGACGCCGAAACCAATACCGTGGTCGCCGTCCTGCAAAAAGGCTATCAACTGCATGACCGCATCATACGGCCGGCGCTGGTCACCGTCTCCAAGGCGAAATAATACGGCGCATCTTGAAATACAAGAATCGGGCCATATATGCGTTATAACTTAAACACTTGATACAAGGGAAAAATTATGGGAAAAATCATTGGCATCGACTTAGGCACAACCAACTCCTGCGTTTCCGTGATGGAAAACGGGACGGCCAAGGTCATCGAAAATGCTGAAGGTGCGCGCACCACTCCTTCGATCGTTGCGTATGCCGAAGACGGAGAAGTACTGGTCGGTGCTGCCGCCAAGCGTCAGGCCGTCACCAATCCGAAAAACACCTTGTTTGCGGTCAAACGCCTGATTGGTCGCCGCTTCGAGGAAAAAGAAGTGCAAAAAGACATCAACCTCATGCCCTACAAAATTGTCAAAGCGGACAATGGCGACGCCTGGGTAGAAGTACGCGGCAAAAAAATGTCTGCTCCCGAGGTCTCGGCGCAAGTATTGATGAAGATGAAAAAAACTGCGGAAGATTATCTGGGCGAACCCGTGACCGAAGCAGTCATCACTGTTCCCGCTTATTTTAACGACAGCCAGCGCCAGGCTACCAAAGACGCCGGTCGTATCGCCGGTCTGGATGTCAAGCGCATTATCAACGAACCTACGGCGGCAGCGCTGGCTTTCGGCATGGACAAAAAGGAAGGCGACCGCAAAATCGCCGTCTACGATCTGGGCGGCGGCACGTTCGACATCTCCATCATCGACATCGCTGAAATCGAAGGCGAACACCAGTTTGAAGTCATGTCCACCAATGGCGACACCTTCCTCGGCGGCGAAGACTTCGACCAGCGCGTCATCGACTACCTGGCCGACGAATTCAAGAAAGAACAAGGGATTGATCTGCGCAACGACATGCTGGCGCTGCAACGCCTCAAGGAAGCGGCAGAAAAAGCCAAAATAGAGCTGTCGTCGGCGCAGCAGACCGAAGTCAACCTGCCTTACATCACAGCTGACGCCAGCGGTCCCAAGCATCTGGCGGTCAAAATCACGCGCGCCAAATTCGAGAGCCTGGTCGAAGAACTCATCGAGCGCACCATCGCTCCTTGCAAACTGGCAATCAAGGACGCCGGGGTCAGCGTCTCTGACATCAGCGACGTGATTCTCGTTGGCGGGATGACCCGCATGCCGAAAGTGCAGGAAAAGGTCAAGGAATTCTTCGGTAAGGAACCTAGGCGCGACGTCAATCCCGACGAAGCCGTCGCGGTGGGCGCCTCGATCCAGGGCTGGGTATTGCAAGGCGAAGTCAAGGACGTGCTGCTGCTCGACGTAACGCCCCTGTCTCTGGGAATCGAAACCATGGGCGGCGTGATGACCAAACTGATCCAGAAGAACACCACCATTCCGACCAAGGCCAGCCAGGTTTTCTCGACGGCCGACGACAATCAGAATGCAGTTACCATCCATGTCCTGCAGGGTGAGCGCGAAATCGCCTCCGGCAACAAAAGTCTGGGGCAGTTCAATCTGTCCGACATTCCGCCGGCTCCGCGTGGCATGCCGCAGATCGAGGTAACTTTCGATATCGACGCCAACGGCATATTGCATGTGTCTGCCAAAGACAAGGCGACGGGCAAGGAAAACAAAATCAAGATCCAGGCCAGTTCGGGTTTGTCCGAAGCCGAAATCAAGAAAATGGTGCAGGACGCCGAAGCGCATGCCGAGGACGACCGGATCACACGCGAACTGGTGGAAGCGCGCAACCATTGCGACAACCTGATCCATTCGGCCAAAAAATCGTTGGCTGAACACGGCGATAAAGTAAACGCAGGAGACAAGGCCAGGGTAGAAACGGCAATCAAAGAAGCCGAAGACGCCATCAAGGACAACGACAAGGCCAGAATCGAAGCCAAGTCACAAGCCTTGAACGAAGCCACGCTCAAAATGGCGGAACAAAGCCACGCGAGCGCAGCGCCCGATGCTGGGGAATCAGCCGGACACGCCGGGAACAAAACGGACGAAGATGTCGTCGACGCCGAGTTTGAGGAAGTCAAAGAGAAAAAGTAAGCCGCGTCGCAATAAAACGGGGGTAACCGGAGGTATGGTTACCCTTGTTTATTGAACGAGCCCTTAATTTAACACCCGTATTTTTTACAACCGAAAATCATGCCCAAACGCGATTATTATGAAGTACTGGGCGTCAATCGTGACGCCAGTGAGGAAGAGCTGAAAAAAGCTTATCGTCGCCTGGCGATGAAACACCACCCTGACCGCAATCCGGACAACCCCAAAGCCGAAGAAACATTCAAGGAAGCCAAGGAGGCCTACGAGACTCTGACCGACGGCCAGAAACGTGCGGCCTACGATCAATACGGTCACGCCGGCGTCGAGCAAGGTGCCGGGATGGGCGGCGGCGCTGGTGGATTCTCGGACGCTTTCGGCGATATATTCGGCGACATATTCGGCGGCGGCCGCAGCCGTTCCAACGTTTATCGTGGCGCCGATCTACAGTACAACCTCGAAATCACTTTGGAAGAGGCGGCTCGCGGCACGGAAACCAAAATCAGGATTCCGACTCAGGAAGAATGTGAGACGTGTCACGGTTCCGGCGCGAAACCGGGTACCGAACCCATTACCTGCACGACCTGCGGCGGTCACGGACAGGTACGCATGCAGCAAGGCTTCTTTTCTTTGCAACAAACCTGTCCGAAATGCCACGGCACCGGTAAAATCATCCCCACGCCCTGCACCGAGTGTTTCGGCGCAGGGCGGGTAAAACGCCACAAAACGCTGTCGGTGCGGATACCATCGGGCGTCGACAATGGCGACCGCATACGATTGTCGGGCGAGGGCGAACTCGGCGTCAACAATGGTCCGAGTGGCGACCTGTATGTCGTCATCCATCTCAAATCCCACGCGGTATTTCAACGCGACCACAACGATCTGCACTGCGAAATGCCTATCAGTTTCAGCACCGCGGCGCTCGGCGGGGAAATAGAAATCCCTACATTAGACGGTCACGCGAAAATCAAAATCCCGCCTGAAACCCAGACCGGGAAAATATTTCGCCTGCGCAGCAAAGGCATACAAGGCGTACGCACCAATGCTCCTGGAGATCTGATGTGCCACGTGGTGATAGAAACGCCGGTAAAGCTTACCGAACGGCAAAAGGATTTACTACGTGAGCTCGAAGACATCAACCTCGCCGACGACGCGCGCCATAGCCCGAAAGCCAGATCCTTTATGGATAAGGTAAAAGCATTTTTCGGTTAGGGAAGCGCTGATTTATTCAAATTTCACGACACGCAATTCGTAGGAGCGGACTTGCCCGCGATTCGGCGGCATTTATAGCGGGCGAGCCCGCTCCGACGCAACGGCATACAACTGCCGCAACCTGAACCAAGGCCCGGACATCGGTCGCCCGGGCCTAATTGATCATCTGACTACATACATCACAACGCCGTCCTGAGTCACCTCTATGTTCCTGGGCTTGAGCGGCATGTCCAGAAATACCAGGTCACCGGGTTTACAGTTGTGCACGCTTCTGCCCTCCAGATTCTCCTTGATCAGGACTGCCGACGCCTCGCTCAGCAATTGATTGGTGGTACTGGAAATGCCGACAATTTCCTGTTTTTCGAGCACCGGGTCCTTGAGGACGATCGCCAGACGTTTCGCATCGTAAACCAGTGCGCTGGCAAAAACCATTTGTCCATAAACCGGCTGGCGCGAACCCACCATCGTGAGCTCGACATCGAAACGGATCGCGATACGATTGCTTTCAGGCCTCAAGCTCACCACCGGATTCGACACCGTCAAATCGAGCATTTGCATGTAATGCTTTTCTACCGGGAATTTTTTGTCCAGTACCGCTTGCAGTTGCGATTTGGTAAAGGTCACCTTGGTGGGCACAAACGGATTCGAACTGCATGCCGCCAACAGCCCCGCCAAAACCAACGCAAACACAAATTTATACATTTTCATTGTCATTTTCATTTCCCCAGGAATATCGGCGCAAATCGCGTAATCGCGCCAGTGTAAAATAAATATACGCCAGCCCAGTATATACCGGCGCAACCAGATTCGCTATTGGCACCAGGTACAACGTCGCGCCGATTAATCCTATGCCGTACAGACTGCCACGGGACTGCCGTACCAGCAACTCGTATTCCGCCCGACTGGCGTGCGCCGACAGCGCGTCGTAACGAAACAGACGCTGATTCAAATAAGCAAGCGCCAGCACGGAAAGCACTGCACCCAGCCCGCCGACCAGCCAGAGCGGCAAAGTCAGCAGCCACAGCACGGCAAAGATGCTGATCGCTACCAGGGCATTCCACAGCCCGGCTAGCGCAGTCCCGCCCGACCGGCGTTCCAGATCGGGGAAATCCGTCCGGGCTACGAAATCGACCATCATGGGCATGGCAATCGCGGCAGCAATCAACAAGGCCGTCACTACCGCCAGGGGCGCTAGGATCAATACCAGCAAAATCAGCGCAAGGGTGCCGGCAAGCCAGGCAAACGCATATTGCTGGAGCAACAAATCGGCCGGCCGGGTCCATTCATTCAGACCGGCCAGCCAGTCCGCCCAGAACAGCCAGCCCAATACTCCCCAAAAAACCAGCGCAAACAGTACCGGCAAAAAAAGAATCATGATGATTTTGGGGTGAAAAAGACGCTTTGCCGCCAGCCATAAAGCAACCGATATCTCGTTCATGCCGGTCTGGCCGACTGGAACAGGCGAAAAAAATTGGCCGTTGTCGCCTGCCCCAAGGTTTCAACCGAAATGCCGCGCAATTCCGCTATGCACGCCGCGACATCTGCGACCCACGCCGGCTCGTTGGTCTTTCCGCGGTGCGGTACCGGCGCCAGGTATGGCGAATCGGTTTCTATGAGCAGCCGGTCCAGCGGCAAGTTTTTCGCGAGCGCCTTGATCTCATGGGAATTCTTGAAAGTGACGATGCCGGACAACGAAATATGGAAATTCAGCGCCAAAGCCGCTTCAGCCACCGCCCAGCTCTCGGTAAAACAGTGCATGACGCCGCCGACCTGATCCGCACCTTCTTCGCGCATAATCCGCAAGGTGTCCTCCGCTGCGGCGCGCGTATGGATGATCAGCGGTTTGTTGGCGCTACGGGCGGCGCGGATATGGGTACGGAAACGCTCGCGCTGCCAGTCCAGATCGCCGGTCAAGCGGAAATAGTCCAGACCCGTCTCGCCTATTGCAACGACATGCGGATCGGCTGCGAGCGCGACCAGGCCATCAACATCGGGTTCCGCAATGTTTTCGTAATCAGGATGCACGCCCACCGACGCGAAAATATGCGAATTGCGTTGTGCCAGCGCCAGCACCTGCGGGTACCGTTCCAGATTGACACTCACGCAAAGCGCGTGAGTCACCTGACTATCCCGCATCCGGGCCAGAACTTCCGCTTCGCGTTCGACCAACCCGGGCAGATCGAGATGGCAATGGGAATCTACGAACATGTGGTCACATCGTATGCGTAGGACGCAACGCCTTGAGTGCGCCACCCAGCAAACCCTCGATTCGGTTGCGCGCGGACAGGCCGTTTTCATTACTGTCGAATTGCACGCCTATGCCCGGCGTCTTGCCGCCATGGCAACCGACCGGCGTGATCCAGATGATCTTGCCCGCGACCGGAATTTTATTGATATCGTCGAGCAAGGTGAGCAGCATGAAGACTTCATCGCCCAGCTGATAGTTTTTAGTCGACGGAACGAACAGCCCCCCGCCTTTGACGAAGGGCATATAAGCCGCGAACAAAGCCGATTTCTCCTTGATCGCCAGCGACAAGACTCCCGGCCGCACCGTGTTAGGACTAGACCCCATTTGCCTCACCTTGGTTAAAACAGTTAAAACATGCCAGCGTATTCCAGCAATATATCTTCCAGTTCCATCTGGATGTTGAGCGGGTGCCCGACAACGCTACGCGCGCGCGCCAGGCGCTGCTGCAACTGCAACAAAGCATTCAACTTAACACGCGTCGCGAGACTGTGCAATTGTTCGCTGAAATCCTGATGATAATGTACGCGGCCCGCCGCTTTGACGCAATGCAAATCGTGGACCCACTGTTGCAGCCATTGCAACAGTTGGGAGAATTCCGCAACAGCCGATTTCGCATAACGCTCGGCTATCACAAATACCAGCGTCTGCCCGGCAGCCGACAGATCGGCCAATAATACCCTGCGCCGCGCCTGATAATCTTCGTTGGCCAGGGTCGCGGCAAGCAGCGGCGAACCGCCCGCCAGCCCCAGGCACAGCGCCCCGTCGGCGACTCCCTGGGCCGCCAGCCACGACAAAACCGAGGCCGTTTCAGGCAAATTCACCCTGAGTTGGTGGCAGCGGCTCAAAATCGTCGGCAGCAAGCGCGATGCCTGATGGCTGACCAACACCAGCAACGCTTGTTGCGGAGGCTCTTCCAGCGTCTTGAGCAGGGCGTTGGCAGCCGCGGCATTCATCGCTTCAGCGGGTTGCAGCAGCACCACGCGCAAACCGTTACGATGCGAACTCAAGTGCAAAAAGTCTATTGCCTGCCGAACCTGCTCGACCGTAATCAATTCACGTTTTTTTTTCTCGGCGACCGCATCGTCGCCCTCGTCCGCAGCCGTCGGCTGCAACCAGTGCAAATCCGGGTGGTGACCCGCCGCCAGCCAACGACAGGACGGGCAGGTTCCGCATCCCTGAACCAGCGCGCCGCCGCGATTTTCGCATAGCATCAATTTGACGAACGCCTGCGCCAGTGCGAGCTTCCCGAGTCCGACCGGCCCGTGCAACAGGATTGCGTGCGGCAAATGACTGCGCAAAGAGAGTAACTGTTGTGCGCTATGATTCAGCCAGGGATAGGGATGCATCCTCGCGCCCCTAACCTGCGCTCGCGCGAAGGCGCTCGATATGCGCAGCGATCTCCTCACGTATGGCGGCAATGGAT
>DAICZK010000269.1 GCA_027311185.1 Sulfuriferula sp. | reverse complement strand
ATGGTAAACTACTCAAAGGAAAATCTATGCCACAGCTACAGCGTCGTCGTTCGGTTACGGTAAACATCGGTGCCATCAGGGTAGGGTCGGAAGCTCCCGTCGTAGTCCAGTCCATGACCAACACCGACACCGCGGACATTGAGAGCACCGTCCAGCAGGTCGCCGCCCTCGCCCGCGCCGGGTCCGAGATGGTCCGCGTCACCGTCAACAACGACGAAGCCGCCAAAGCCGTCCCCTACATCGTCGAAGCCCTCGCCAAAAAAGGCTGGAACACCCCCATCATCGGCGACTTCCACTACAACGGACACCAGTTGCTCCGTAAGTATCCCGACTGCGCCAAGGCCCTCGCCAAGTACCGTATCAACCCCGGCAACTGCTCCATCGGGCGCAAGGACGACGACAACTTCCGCACCATGGTCGAGGTAGCCGTCGATAACCAGAAGCCCGTCCGCATCGGCGTCAACTGGGGCTCGCTCGATCAGGCCCTCCTCACCAAGATGATGGATGACAAC
>DAICZK010000268.1 GCA_027311185.1 Sulfuriferula sp. | reverse complement strand
GGTCAAAGGCAATATCGTTGCCGGATTATTTCGGGCACACCGATTCATTGCTCGGTACTACACCCACGAGCAACAGGAACTGCTCGAAGGGCCCCATCACGCCCATGGCTTCCCATTTGGGGCCTTCGAACTGCAGGCGACCGAACATCATCGCCTTCATCGGGCCGTAGTCGCCCGCACCCATCTCGTGCCATTTTTCGGTGGTCGCCCACATCAGGTAATCGACGCTGGAGTCCAGTTTTGCAGTTTGGATCGCGCCGCCGTAAGTGCAAATCGCCTTTTTATCCTTGTCGGTGATATGTAATTCAACCTGCGGACTGGTTTCGCAATCGCTGCGATAGAGGTGGATGATTTTATAGCCGCGGCCTTTGTTATTGGCTATCCATTTGCCGCCCAGCCCAGTCGTCAGAGTGGAATTTTTGTTCCATGCATCGCAAGCTTGCGCCGCCCAGTCTGTCGACATCAAAACCGGTGGTGGGGACGCCATGGCGCTGATACTGGCCAGCAATAGCG
>DAICZK010000267.1 GCA_027311185.1 Sulfuriferula sp. | reverse complement strand
TCGGTGCGCAATGTCGATATCGGCGATCTGGTCAGCGCCAGTTCGTCGGGACGTGAGCTGTTTCATCTGGTGGACAAACGACAACTGCGCGTTTACGTGCAGGTGCCGCAGTCCGAGGCTCCCAACATCCTGCCAGGCGCGCACGCAGACCTTACGGTGCCGGAACACCCCGGCCGCCATTTTAGCGCCGAAGTCATCAAAATCGCTGGTGCGCTGGATATCAACGCGCGTACCGTGTTGGTCGAACTGTTGCTGCCCAACCCTGATCTGGCCATCAACCCGGGAGATTTTGCGACGGTCAGTTTCAAAATGCCTATGCCCAGAACGGATATGCGCATACCCGTTACCGCGCTTGTTTTCCGCGGCGACGGCCTGCAGGTCGCCAGCCTGGATAAAGATCACCATGTGCATCTGGTTACTGTCATACCCGGCCGCGATTTCGGCAAGAGCATGGAAATACTGTCCGGGGTCAGTGCCCAAGCCACAATCGTCGACAATCCGCCCGACTCGATAG
>DAICZK010000266.1 GCA_027311185.1 Sulfuriferula sp. | reverse complement strand
GGCCTGCACCACGGCGTCATGCCTATGCTCGACACCATACTCGAGCACGAACAAGGCAATCGCTTTATCGTGGCCGCGCTGCAAAATACCGATACCCGCGTTCAGGCCGGCAAATCGGTATCCCCGGCCTTTCTGTTCGCCACGCTGTTGTGGCACGAGCTCCAGATCCACCATCAAACCCGCATTGCTGCGGGCGAAACGAGCCTGTCCGCTCTGCACACCGCGATGGAAGACATCCTGGACCGACAGCGCACACGCCTGGCGGTGCCGCGCCGGCTGGACGGCATGATGAAGGAAATATGGAGCCTGCAGCCGCGTTTTGAGCAACGTTCCGGCGCCCGCCCGGCGCGACTGCTCAGCCACCCGCGCTTTCGCGCTGGCTATGATTTCCTGCTGCTGCGCGCGCAAAGCGGTGAAATCGGGCTGGGGCTGGCCGAATGGTGGACAGAATTCCAGTCGGCGGACGAAAACCGGCGCGCGACCATGCTCACTTCAGACATCGTCTCGGACAAACCCAAAC
>DAICZK010000265.1 GCA_027311185.1 Sulfuriferula sp. | reverse complement strand
CACTCACAATCTGCATGCCATCGGCTGAATCGAGTATCGAAAATTGCGGTTTGTAAGCTAGCCGATAGGCTTCCTGACGCATAATCTGCAAGCCCAGCGCGTGGAAGGTGCAGACAGTCAATCCTTTGATGGGTTTACCCGCAACCAGCCCGCCGATACGCTCCTGCATTTCGCGCGCAGCCTTGTTGGTAAAGGTTATCGCGGCGATATGATGCGGCAAATAACCGCACTCCTCGATGAGGTAGATAATCTTTTGCGTGATGACGCGCGTTTTACCCGAACCTGCGCCAGCCAGAACCAGCAGAGGGCCATCCAGGTACTTGACGGCTTCGCGTTGCGAGGCGTTGAGATGGGGCGACATGAATTGAGGAGAGTGAACCGGAATGCGCATTTTAACCTGTATTCCCTATCCGGCGATACCTCGTGAGCATTCCGCTTGCCACGGGACGCAAGTGTTTTGACGTGAGAACAGAAAAAATGACCAGAAGGAGCTTATATTTAATACAATGCTCAATATAGCGC
>DAICZK010000264.1 GCA_027311185.1 Sulfuriferula sp. | reverse complement strand
CCACGTTCTATATTACGATAGGCAATGCCTTGCTGTGTCTGGATCAGCTCGACATCAATTACTTTTATCGTTATCTCGGCGATGCGCTGGGACCGCCCTATAAACATGAAGACGGGGCGTACTGGTTCAAGACCAAGGCCATGCTCTGGAAGGTGCCGGTTTCCGAGATAGCGTTGAGCGACGGCCACGGCACCATGCTGTTTCTGGAGGCTGTCGCCGAAGTTACGCCGGAGAAGCTGGAACAGGCGGTCGCGGCCGAAGCCGGGATACATCATGTCGCGACAGAAACGGGGGCCTATCCGCGCCGAGTATCGAATACCGGCAGCGAGATTGTTTATTTTCACAAAAAAGCCAAGATCTATTGCGGGAAATCCGAGTATTTGCTGCCGCATACCCAGTGACCGCGAGGCTTGCCTGTGGCAGCAGAGCCCGCTATTACGAAGAGCTTAATTGTAGACCGTCCGGGCAATCCCCGCGCCGAGCAGTGCAGCGAATTGCTCCGGTGCCAGCGGGCGGCTGAATAGATA
>DAICZK010000263.1 GCA_027311185.1 Sulfuriferula sp. | reverse complement strand
GCTTTGCACCCCCCGTTACCTGCGCCTCGTTCTTGTCATGATGACAGGCAGCCAGCGCCAGCACGACACAAAGAACTGCCCAGAAGGCAGATATCCCACGAATTTTTCGTATCATTTTTCCCCGCCACCAAAAATGTACAGCATATTTCCGTATTGTTATCGTTTCGAAGTTTGCGCTATTTTTCGAAGTTATTGTCGCACGAAATTTGCTGTAAACGGGGTTATATTTCTTCTTTCCTTGTCATTCACAAATTACGCGTTCCGACATTATTAGCCCGATCTTTTCATAAATTCGCGTGATGATCGCGCAGGATTTTGTTTCGTAGGGAAGTTTTATGGTAACTACTCGCCCCTAAAAAATATTTCAAAAAGTGCTTGACAGGTTTTTAGGATCAAAAAATTGAAATTTCTGCTAACCGCATATTTTCATGCCGCAACGCGCTCAAAACAGCCTGCGCTGGATTGCATTGGCTATTTATAATTCTGCGCGCATTTTGCTGCGATTACCGGCTCTACGGCGGCTTAAATC
>DAICZK010000262.1 GCA_027311185.1 Sulfuriferula sp. | reverse complement strand
ATGTAGGCTTCTGCCCCGGTGCTACCGGAATATTTCTGAGGTCATTCAGCGTATCAAGACGGTACTGGGGAGTTTGCACCACCAGCGGGTAAGATACACTGTTGCTCGGATTCACCCAGAATGTCGGTGCCGTCTGCAAGCTTCCTGCCAAAGACACCAGCATATTGGTCGCTATGTCGTGCTGTGTCATACCCAATTCCCTTGCACGAGTGCGGTCCACATTTACATGTATCTCCGGCTGGTTGAATGCCTGTTGAATGCGCAAATCAGCCAGGCCGCGGACTTTCCTCAGGCGCGTCATGATTTCGGCCGCGTACGCCTGATCTTCCTTGCGCTTGAAACCGATCACCTGGATATCGATAGGTGAAGGCATGCCGAAATTCAATATCTGGCTCACGATATCGGCCGGCAGGAACGCGAACGACACGCCCGGGAAATCGTCCTTCAGCTTCTCGCGCAGGATGCGCACATAATCAGCGGTGGGTTTGTGCCCTTCGTTTAACGAAACCAGTATATCCGCATCTCCCGG
>DAICZK010000261.1 GCA_027311185.1 Sulfuriferula sp. | reverse complement strand
TCATTTACGAGACCACGAAGGAACGGGGTGTCACGATCCTGATCCCGAGTTCGATGGTCGACAGCCTGAATCCCTCCGCGACGGCACAGGCGCTTGCATCCGTGAGCAAGGGAACACCCGTGGGGGGCGATTCGTGAATCCGGAGGGGGAGATATGGCCAAGTGGCTTGTCATTGTCGGCATCATCTTCATCCTGGTCGGCGTAACCTGGCCTTGGCTGTCCAGACTGGGCATGGGTTCCCTTCCGGGCGACATCAATATCGAGCGTAAAGGATTCAGTTTTTACTTTCCGGTCACTACCAGCATCATCGTTTCTCTGGTCTTGTCGCTGGTTTTCTGGATCTTCAGAAAATGAATCTGGATTATGAAGAAAAATGGCCAACAGTTTTATTCAAAAGCCATTTTTTTGGTGCCCGGAGCCGGAATCGAACCGGCACAGCCGCAATGGCCGAGGGATTTTAAGTCCTTTTAAATCAAATAACTACAACAACCATCAACAAACTAAGACAAATTATTCAATAAGTTATATGG
>DAICZK010000260.1 GCA_027311185.1 Sulfuriferula sp. | reverse complement strand
CCGAGCCGCCCAGGGCGTTGCCGTGTCCGCCGATGTATTTGGTCAGGGAGTTGACGACGAGACCCGCTTTCACCTGTGCCGGGCGGAACAGGTAGGGCGAGGTCAGCGTATTGTCGACGACGTAGAGCACGCCCCGCAGGGCGCATAACTCGCCGATGCCGGCCAGGTCTGCGATCTGGGTGCGCGGATTGGCGATGGTTTCGACGAAGACCATGCGCGTGGTGTCGCGCAGCGCGGCGGCGACGTTGTCACAGTCGGTGGCATCGACAAAACTGATTTCTATCCCGAGCGTACCCAGCGTGGCGAACAGGCTGTTGGTGTTGCCGAACAGGTAAGCGCTGGCCACGACGTGATCGCCGGCGCGCAGCAAGGCGAGAAAACTGGCGCTGAGCGCCGCCATGCCGGTGGCAAAGCAGGCGCTGGCGATGCCTTGCTCCATCAGGTTGATCTTGGTTTCCAGCGCGGCGGTGGTCGGATTGCCCTGGCGACCGTAAACGTAGCCCGACTGGCTACCCTGAAAGACCTTGATC
>DAICZK010000025.1 GCA_027311185.1 Sulfuriferula sp. | reverse complement strand
GCGGAATATCCTGCGGCGACGGCAGGTAATCGATAACGGCGTCTAGCATTGCCTGCACGCCCTTGTTCTTGAATGCAGAGCCGCAGAGCATCGGCATGATTTCGCTGGCGATGGTGCGCACGCGCAACGCCGCCTTGATTTCGGCTATCGACAGATCGCCCTCTTCAAGGTATTTGTTCATCAGCTCTTCGCTGACCTCAGCCGCCGCTTCCACCATTTTTTCGCGCCACGCCTCGCATTCAGCCCGCATGGCTGCCGGAATCTCGCGCTCCTCGAATTTCATACCCTGCGTTGAGTCGTCCCAGTAGATGGCTTTCATCTTGATCAGGTCGACCACACCTTCAAATTTCTCTTCGGCGCCGATAGGCAGCTGGATAGGCACGACATTAGCCTTCAGCCGGGCGCGCATCTGCTCGTAGACCTTAAGAAAATTGGCGCCGGTACGGTCCATCTTGTTGACAAACGCCAAGCGCGGAACGCCGTATTTGTTCGCCTGGCGCCAGACTGTCTCGGATTGCGGCTGCACGCCGCCGACCGCACAATAAACCATGCACGCGCCGTCCAGCACGCGCATCGAACGCTCGACCTCGATCGTGAAGTCGACGTGTCCGGGCGTGTCGATGATATTGATGTGATGCTCCGGGTAGTTGCTCTCCATGCCCTTCCAGAAACAGGTGGTCGCAGCCGAAGTAATAGTGATGCCACGCTCCTGCTCCTGCTCCATCCAGTCCATGGTCGCAGCGCCGTCATGCACTTCGCCAATTTTGTGCGATACGCCGGTGTAGAACAGAATGCGTTCTGTAGTCGTAGTTTTACCAGCGTCGATATGGGCGCTGATACCAATGTTACGGTAACGTTCAATAGGAGTTTTGCGTGCCACGTTATTTGCTACCCAGTCAGTGCTGGCGCAAACGCGCCAGTCTATTGATATTAGAAACGGAAATGCGAGAAGGCTTTGTTTGCCTCAGCCATGCGATGCACTTCGTCACGCTTTTTCATTGCGCCGCCACGCCCTTCGGCTGCGTCGAGCAATTCGCCGGCCAGTCGGATTCCCATCGATTTCTCTCCGCGCTTGCGGGCAGACTCTTTGAGCCAGCGCATCGCCAGTGCCGAACGCCGCGCAGGACGAACCTCGACAGGCACCTGATAGTTCGCGCCACCGACACGACGGCTCTTGACCTCGACCATGGGGCGAACGTTGCTCAGCGCCAAGGTAAAGACTTCGATCGGGTCCTTGCCGGTTTTCTGGCTGATCTGTGCGAACGCGCCGTAAATAATATGCTCGGCAACGGACTTTTTTCCGCTGGACATCAGCACATTGACAAATTTCGCGACGTCCTGGCTGCCAAACTTTGGGTCTGGCAATATGTCGCGCTTGGGTACTTCTCTACGTCTTGGCATAACTACCTCTCAATTACTGCTTAATGCTGGTAAACGGCTCGCGCCGCCTTTGGCAACCCGAAACCATAATCAAAACCTGGATCAGGCCTTCTTAGGTCGCTTGGCGCCGTACTTGGAGCGGCTCTGTTTACGATCTTTCACGCCCGCGGTATCCAGACTGCCGCGCACGGTATGGTAACGGACACCCGGCAAATCCTTGACCCGGCCGCCGCGTATCAACACGACTGAGTGCTCTTGCAGGTTATGGCCTTCGCCACCGATATAGCTGCTGACCTCAAACCCGTTCGTCAACCGCACGCGAGCCACTTTACGCAAGGCCGAGTTCGGTTTTTTCGGCGTGGTGGTATAAACCCGCGTACAGACGCCACGCTTTTGAGGACAGGCCTCGAGTGCGGGCACTTTGCTTTTTACTCGCTTTGCGATACGCGGTTTGCGCACCAGCTGATTAATTGTAGGCATGCTTTTATTTCCAATGTTCGGTTTAATTGTTTCACGCGACTCAAAGGAGTCTCGCAGAACTGCGCAACGACTGCCGGTTAAAGCGATCGCCTCTATCATCTTGTCACACACAATGCTTAACTATATCCGGGCATTTCCAAGCTGCCGCGCGGTCTCTGACGCGAACCCATGTACGGGTTCGCGCGGGATAGCGCATGGCGCGAGCTGGCAAATATCCAGGCTAAACCGACAAAATCCAAAGTCGGTAAAAAAGACGATGGATTTTATAGGCTTAGTGACCCTCTGTCAAGCAGACTGCTCGCTATCTACCATTTCAGGCGTCTCAAAGATATCTGCTTCGGTAGCGATGTCCAGGCCTAACTTCTGTTTACGCCGCGTATTGTGGTAAGCCAGGCCGGTACCGGCAGGAATCAGCCGGCCGACGATGACATTTTCCTTCAGGCCGCGCAACTCGTCGCGCTTGCCCATGATTGCAGCTTCGGTCAGCACGCGGGTAGTTTCCTGGAACGAAGCAGCGGAGATAAACGAATCGGTCGACAGCGATGCCTTGGTAATACCCAGCAGCACGTATTCGAAAATTGCCGGTTCGTTGCCTGCCGCCACCACTTTCTCGTTCTCGATCAACAATTCCGCGCGCTCGACCTGCTCGCCCTGGATGAATTTCGAACCACCTGGATCAACCACGCTGACGCGACGTAACATCTGACGCACTATCACTTCGATATGCTTGTCGTTGATTTTCACGCCCTGTAGTCGATACACATCCTGCACCTCATCGGTGATGTAACGCGACAAGGCTTCGACACCCTTGAGCGCGAGAATATCGTGCGGATCTACCGGCCCGTCGACTATCATCTCGCCTTTGTTCACGACTTGACCGTCGTGCGCCGTGACGTGTTTCTCCTTGGGAATGAGGTACTCGTGACCGATGCCGTCCATGTCGGTAATCACCAGACGCTGCTTGCCTTTGGTATCCTTACCGAACGAAACGGTGCCAGTCACGGGTGCGAGTACGCCAGCATCCTTGGGCGAACGTGCCTCGAACAGCTCTGCCACACGCGGCAGACCGCCGGTAATATCGCGCGTCTTCGAAGATTCCTGCGGAATCCGCGCCAGCACCTCGCCCACGCCTACGTCCTGACCGTCCTTGACCGTGATGATGGAGCCGATCTGGAAAGTGATATTCACCGAGGTCTCGGTAGCCGCTACCTTGATCTCCATGCCCTGCTCGTCGAGCAGCTTGACTTGAGGGCGCAAGCCCTTGGTGGCGACGCCGACGCGGCGCTTGGGATCGATCACCACCAGCGTGGACAGGCCGGTCACGTCGTCAATCTGCTTGGCGACGGTAACGCCTTCCTCAACGTTCTCGAAGCGAACCCGCCCGGCGTATTCGGTAATGATGGGGCGCGTATGCGGATCCCACATCGCCATGACCTGACCCGCCTTGATTTTGTCGCCGTCCTTGACCAGCAGGGTCGAACCGTAGGGCACTTTATGGCGCTCGCGTTCGCGGCCATTGTCGCTCATGATGATAAATTCGCCGCTGCGAACAATGGCTATGAGCTCACCCTTGGCACTGGTTACCGAACGCATGGCCGGGCTGTAGACGACCGAACCGGCCGATTTCGATTCGAGCTGGCTGGCAGCCGCCGAACGCGACGCCGCGCCGCCAATGTGGAAAGTACGCATCGTAAGCTGGGTCCCTGGTTCGCCGATGGACTGCGCGGCAATGACCCCGACCGCTTCGCCGACGTTGACCAGGTAACCGCGACCAAGATCGCGACCGTAGCACTTAGCGCACAGACCGTAACGCGTCTCGCAGGTCAATGCGGTTCTGACCTTGATCTCATCGATACCTAGCGCTTCGATACGCTCGGCTGTAGCTTCGTCTAGCAACACGCCCGCCTCAATCACGGTCTCGCCGGTTTCGGGATGGATCACATCAAGCGCAGTCACACGACCCAGCACACGTTCGCGCAACGGCTCGATCACTTCGCCGCCCTCGACCATCGCCTTGAGCACCAGACCTTCGCGGGTGCCGCAGTCGTCCTCGATCACCACCAGATCCTGCGTCACGTCAACCAGACGGCGGGTCAGATAACCCGAGTTGGCGGTCTTCAACGCCGTATCCGCGAGACCCTTGCGGGCGCCGTGGGTGGAGATAAAGTATTGCAACACGTTAAGACCCTCACGGAAGTTCGCCGTGATCGGAGTTTCGATGATAGAGCCGTCCGGCTTGGCCATCAGGCCGCGCATGCCGGCTAGTTGGCGTATCTGCGCCGCGGAACCGCGTGCGCCCGAGTCCGCCATCATGTAGATAGCGTTGAACGATTCCTGCGTCGTGGCGACGCCGTCGCGCGTGACCACGGGTTCGCTGCCGAGCTGCGTCATCATCGCCTTGGCGACCTGATCGCCGGCGCGGCCCCAGATATCGACCACTTTGTTGTAGCGCTCGCCTTGCGTAACCAGGCCAGAAATATATTGCGCCTCGATCTCCTGCACTTCTTTCTCGGAAGCGTTGATGATGTCGTGTTTCTGTACCGGGACAAGCATGTCGTCGACGCAAATCGACACGCCGCCGCGCGTGGCATAAGTGAAACCCGTGTACATGAGCTTGTCGGCCAGCAACACCGTTTCGCGCAACCCGCAACGGCGGAAGCTGTAGTTGATGAGCTTGGAAATCTCTTTTTTCTTCAGTATCTTGTTGACATGGGTAAAGGACAGTCCGATGGGTAAAATCTCGGACAGCAGGGCGCGACCTACGGTGGTCTCGTAACGCGTGATTTTTTCTGCGCGCTCGCCCTGTTCGTCGAAATATGCCTCCTTGATGCGAACCATGACCCGGGCATTGAGCTCGACCTGACGCGATTCGTACGCCCGCGACACTTCACTGACATCAGCAAACATCATGCCCTCGCCCGTTGCATTGACCTTTTCGCGCGTCATGTAATACAGACCAAGCACGATATCCTGCGACGGCACGATGATAGGTTCGCCGTTAGCGGGCGACAGCACATTATTGGACGCCAGCATCAAGGTGCGCGCTTCCATTTGCGCTTCGAGCGACAGCGGCACGTGTACCGCCATCTGATCGCCGTCGAAGTCGGCGTTAAAGGCCGCGCAAACCAGAGGATGCAACTGTATAGCCTTGCCCTCGATGAGGGTCTGTTCGAACGCCTGTATACCCAGACGATGCAATGTCGGTGCGCTGTTGAGCATGACCGGGTGCTCGCGGATCACGTCTTCCAGTATGTCCCAGACTACCGCTTCCTCGGTTTCCACCATACGCTTCGCAGCTTTGATGGTGGTAGCCAGCCCCAACACTTCCAGCTTGTGGAAAATGAACGGCTTGAACAGCTCGAGCGCCATCTTCTTGGGCAGTCCGCATTGATGCAAACGCAATTGCGGCCCGACCACGATGACGGAACGACCCGAATAGTCGACGCGTTTGCCGAGCAGGTTCTGGCGGAATCGTCCGCCCTTGCCCTTGATCATGTCGGCCAGCGATTTGAGCGGCCGCTTGTTGGCGCCGGTCATCGCCTTGCCGCGACGACCGTTATCGAGCAGTGAATCCACTGCTTCCTGCAACATGCGTTTTTCGTTGCGGACGATGATTTCGGGCGCTTTTAGTTCGAGCAGGCGCTTCAACCGGTTATTGCGGTTGATCACGCGCCGGTACAGGTCGTTCAGGTCGGAAGTCGCAAAACGGCCGCCGTCCAGCGGCACCAGCGGACGCAGTTCGGGCGGCAGTACGGGCAGCACTTCGAGCACCATTCATTCAGGCTTGATGCCCGATTTCTGGAACGCCTCGATGACTTTCATGCGTTTGGCGAGTTTTTTGATCTTGGTGTCGGAACCGGTTTTAGCCAGATCCGCGCGTATGGTTTCCACCTCGGCGTAAATATCGATGCTCTTGAGCAATTCGCGCACGCCTTCCGCGCCCATGCTGGCCTTGAATTCGTCACCGTATTCTTCGACCTTCGCCAGATAATCGTCCTCGGTGAGCAACTGCGAGCGATTGAGCGGCGTCATACCCGGGTCGGTGACGACATAGGCTTCAAAGTAAAGTACGCGCTCGATGTCGCGCAGCGTCATGTCCAGCACCATCCCCAGCCGCGATGGCAAGGATTTGAGGAACCAGATATGCGCGACCGGGCTGGCCAACTCGATGTGACCCATGCGCTCGCGCCGGACTTTGGACAGCGTGACTTCGACGCCACACTTTTCGCAAATCACGCCACGATGTTTGAGACGCTTGTATTTGCCGCACAGGCACTCGTAATCCTTGACCGGGCCAAATATTTTTGCGCAAAACAGACCGTCGCGCTCAGGCTTGAAAGTGCGATAGTTGATGGTTTCCGGCTTTTTGACCTCGCCATACGACCAGGACCGGATTTTTTCGGGCGACGCGAGGCCGATTTTAATCGCGTCAAACTCTTCTTCTTGAGTAACTTGTTTAAATAGGTCGAGTAATGCTTTCATAGTTCTCTCCAGTAAGGCGCGAACAACAGAGGGGCGCGCCGTTCACCCCTCGTTGCTTCAATAACGCTCGAGATCAATATCAATGGCCAGCGAGCGAATTTCTTTCACCAACACATTGAAGGATTCCGGCATACCGGCGTCGATTTTGTGTTCGCCCTTGACAATATTTTCATAGACCTTGGTACGCCCATTGACATCGTCTGACTTGACTGTCAACATTTCCTGCAGGATGTAGGAGGCGCCGTAAGCTTCCAGCGCCCACACTTCCATCTCGCCGAAACGCTGACCGCCGAATTGCGCTTTACCGCCCAGCGGCTGCTGCGTCACGAGACTGTAAGGCCCGGTGGACCGCGCATGCATCTTGTCGTCGACCAGGTGATGTAGTTTCAGCACGTGCATGTAGCCCACAGTCACCTTGCGGTCGAATGCTTCGCCGGTACGGCCGTCGAACAGCGTGATCTGTCCGCTGCGCGGCAAACCCGCCAGTTCCAGCATCGCCTTGATCTCGTCTTCCGACGCGCCATCAAATACCGGTGTCGCGAACGGTACTCCGCGGCGCAGATTGCGCGCCAGCTCGATCACCTCGTCGTCGCTGAAACCGTCGATATCTTCCTGCTTGCCGGTCGAGTTATATATCTTGCCGATAAAGTCACGCAACTCGGACACGTGTGTCTGTGCCTGCAGCATATCCTCGATCTTCTTGCCCAGACCTTTAGCCGCCCAGCCCAGGTGAGTTTCGAGAATCTGCCCGACGTTCATCCGCGAGGGCACACCCAGCGGATTCAGCACGATGTCCATCGGCGTTCCGTCAGCGGTAAACGGCATGTCTTCAATCGGTACGATCTTCGACACCACGCCCTTGTTACCGTGACGGCCAGCCATCTTGTCGCCCGGCTGCAAGCGGCGTTTCACCGCCACATAAACCTTGACCATCTTTTGCACGCCAGGTTGCAACTCGTCGCCGGCAGTAAGCTTTTTCTTTTTCTCTTCGAACATCAGATCGAATTCGATCCGCTTCTGGTCCAGACTGTCTTTCAATTGCTCCATCTGGCGGCTGGCCTCGTCGTCCGCCAGGCGGATGTCGAACCAGTCGTAACGATTATGTCCGTCCAGATAAGCCTGGGTGACAGCGGTATCCTTCGCCAGCCGTCCGGGCCCGCCTTTGGCAACTTTGTTGAGCACCAGGCGCTGCAAACGCGAGAAGGTATCGTTTTCGACAATACGCATGCGGTCGGCCATATCCTTCTTGTACTGGGCAAGCTGGTCTTCGATGATCCACTTTGCCCGCGCGTCGCGTTCTATGCCTTCGCGCGTGAATACCTGGACGTTGATCACCGTACCAGCCATGCCTGACGGCACGCGTAGCGAGGTATCTTTCACATCGGACGCTTTTTCGCCAAAAATCGCGCGTAGCAGCTTTTCTTCAGGCGTAAGCTGGGTCTCGCCCTTGGGCGTGACCTTGCCGACCAGCACGTCGCCGGCTTCGACTTCGGCGCCGATATGGCAGATACCCGACTCGTCCAGACGACCAAGCATGCGCTCCGAAAGATTGGAAATGTCGCGGGTGATTTCTTCGGCACCGAGCTTGGTATCGCGTGCCACGACAGTCAGTTCTTCAATGTGTATCGACGTATAACGGTCGTCGGCGACGACTTTCTCCGAAATCAGTATCGAATCTTCAAAGTTGAAACCGTTCCACGGCATGAACGCGACCAGCAAATTCTGCCCCAGGGCGAGTTCACCCATATCGGTGGACGCGCCGTCGGCAATCACGTCGCCGCGCGCCAGGCTGTCGCCGACATTGACCAGCGGACGCTGGTTGATGTTGGTGTTCTGGTTGGAGCGCGTGTATTTGATCAGGGTGTAGATGTCGACGCCGACTTCACCGGCTTTGGTTTCGTCGTCGTTGACCCGAACCACGATACGGCCGGCGTCGACGTAATCGACTATGCCGCCGCGACGAGCTTGCACGGTCGTACCCGAATCGACAGCCGCAGTACGCTCTATGCCGGTACCGACCAGGGATTTCTCGGCACGAAGGCAAGGCACGGCCTGCCGCTGCATGTTCGACCCCATCAGGGCGCGGTTGGCGTCGTCGTGTTCGAGGAACGGAATCAGCGAAGCCGCTACCGAGACGATCTGCGAAGGCGCCACGTCCATATATTCGATGCGGTCGGGATTGCTCAGCTCGAACTCGTTCCTGAAACGGCAGGAGACGATCTCGCTGGTAAACCCGCCCTGCGCGTCGAGCTCGGCGTTAGCCTGCGCAATGACGTATTTGCTTTCCTCGATCGCTGACAGGTACTCGATTTTATCGGTAACGCGTCCAACCTCGACCTTGCGGTATGGGGTTTCCAGGAAACCGTATTTGTTGGTGCGCGCAAACAAGGCCAGCGAGTTAATCAGGCCGATGTTCGGGCCTTCCGGCGTCTCGATCGGACACACCCTACCGTAGTGCGTAGGATGCACGTCGCGCACTTCAAAACCGGCGCGTTCGCGCGTCAATCCGCCGGGTCCCAGCGCCGAAACACGGCGTTTGTGGGTGATTTCGGACAGCGGATTGGTCTGATCCATAAATTGCGACAGCTGGCTGGAACCGAAAAATTCCTTGATCGCAGCCGAGACCGGCTTGGCGTTGATCAGATCGTGCGGCATCAGGTTTTCAGATTCAGCTTGCGACAAACGCTCTTTGACCGCGCGTTCGACGCGAACCAGCCCGGCGCGGAACTGGTTTTCAGCCAGCTCGCCGACGCTGCGCACACGGCGGTTGCCGAGGTGATCGATGTCATCGATCTCGCCGCGGCCATTGCGCAGCTCGATCAGTATCTGGATCACGGCGACAATATCGGCTGTCGATAACACGGGCGAACCTTCAAGTTCGTCGCGACCGATGCGGCGGTTGAATTTCATCCGCCCGACCGCCGACAGGTCATAACGCTCTTCGCTGAAAAACAGACCCGCGAACAGAGCTTCGACCGAATCCTCGGTAGGCGGTTCGCCCGGGCGCATCATGCGGTAAATCGCCACGCGGGCGGCGTATTGATCAAGCGTATCGTCGGTGCGCAGGGTGGCCGAAATATAGGCGCCCTGATCCAAATCGTTGACGTACAGGGTATTGATCTGCGCGACTTTGGCATCGATCAGCTTCGCCAGCAAGGCTTCGCCGATTTCGTCGTTGGCATTGGCGATGATCTCGCCGGTTTCGGTGTCTATGACGTTGGTCGCGAGCACGCGACCCATCAGAAAGTCGCTAGGCACGGCGATTTGCGTAAGGCCGGACTCCTGCATCACGCGGATGTGTTTCACCGTAATGCGCTTGTCTTTCGCCACAATCACCGCGCCACTTTTATCGAGTATGTCGAAACGCGCGATCTCGCCGCGCAAACGGTCAGGCACGAGCTCAAAGCGGATGACCTGAGCGCTCAGATGAAAACTGTCCGTAGTGAAAAATTCGGACAATATCTGTTCGTTGTCGTAACCCAGCGACTTGAGCAGGGTCGTGACCGGCATTTTCCGTCGGCGATCGATGCGGAAATACAGATAATCCTTGGCGTCGAATTCAAAATCGAGCCACGAGCCACGGTAAGGGATGATCCGCGCCGAAAACAGCAATTTACCCGAACTGTGGGTTTTGCCGCGGTAGTGCTCGAAAAATACACCCGGCGAGCGGTGCAGCTGGGACACGATCACACGCTCGGTGCCGTTGATGATGAACGAACCGGTAGGTGTCATGAGCGGCATCTCGCCCATATACACTTCCTGTTCCTTCACCTCTTTGACCGTCGGCTTGGAGGCTTCGCGGTCCATGATAGTCAGGCGCACTTTGGCGCGCAAGGGCGAGGCGTAAGTCAGCCCGCGCTGCTGGCACTCGACCATATCGAACGCCGGTTCGCCGAGCACGTAGCTGACGAAATCGAGCTTGGCGTTGCCGGAATGGCTGGCAATCGGAAATATCGACGTAAATGCCGCTTGCAAACCCTCATTCGAACGCGTCTCGGGAGCAACATCCTCCTGCAGAAAGGCGCGGAATGAATCCAGTTGTGTTGCCAACAAAAAAGGCACCTTCAGTATGTTTGCACGTTTTGCAAAACTCTTACGGATACGTTTTTTCTCGGTGAAAGAATAGCTCATGGAATCTCCTAGAGGAACCTGCGCAGAAGACAAAAGACAACGGACCCCAAATGTAGTACCGCTGTCTTATATTTTCTGCATTGCCCGTGCATGCTCGGGCAATGTCAGAAAGACGGGTGTTACTTAACTTCGCAAGTCGCGCCAGCTTCAATCAATTGCTTGGCGACGGCATCTGCGTCAGCTTTAGAAACGCCTTCCTTGACAGGTTTAGGCGCGCCGTCCACCAGGTCTTTAGCTTCTTTCAAGCCCAGGCCGGTGATAGTGCGGACTACTTTGATCGTATTGACCTTGTTTTCGCCTGCGGCGGTCAGAATCACGTCAAATTCGGTTTTTTCTTCCACTGCGGCAGCGCCGGCAGCCGGTGCTGCAGCCACTGCAACTGCTGCGGCGGCGGCGGAAACGCCAAACTTTTCTTCCATGTCCTTGATCATTTCGGACAGATCAAGCACGGTCATGCTGGCAATTGCGTCTAAGATTTCAGCTTTGGATAAAGCCATAGTAGTTCTCCTGATTGGAAAGTAAAAAATATCGCAACACTTTCGTGCCGCGGGGTTTACGCTGATTGCTTATCGCGAACGGCAGCTAAACCACGAACAAATTTGGTCGGTACTTCATTGAGCGTACGTACAAACTGGGTAACAGGTGCTTGCATGGTGCCCATCAATTTTGCCAGCAGCTCATCACGGCTAGGCATGTTGGCCAGGTTCGAAACGTCTTTGGCAGACATCACGAAATTAGCCATCGCACCGGCCTTGATCACCAACTTGTCATTGGTTTTGGCAAAATCGGACAACACCTTGGCCGCCGAGACGGGGTCTTTGGAAATACCGTAGACCAGCGGGCCGACCAACTGCTCGGCCAATCCGGCAAACGCTGTTCCGGCCACCGCACGACGAACCAGGGTGTTTTTCAATACACGCAGATACACGCCGTTAGCTCTCGCCTTGGCGCGCAAACCTGTCATGCTCACCACACCCATGCCGCGATATTCCGCGACAACGATGGTTTGAGCGTTTTGCAGTTCGACAGCCAAATCGGCAACGACCGCCTTTTTTTCCTCTAGATTCAGACTCAAGGTCTTATCTCCTCCTATTAACATCGAACACCAAACGAGGTATACTCACTCGGCGCCCGAGAATCGACGACCTTTCATCAGGAGCTACTATTGCGCTGCAAAAGCTTTTCCTGTTTCGGGGCACGCCATCTACGCTGGGTTACGATCGGCCGACCAATCAACCGATCCAATATTAAGTCTGGCCCGACCGCGGCCAGCCCCCAACGGTCTTTGACAACCTGCCAATGCCGGAGCACGGCAGCCCAAAGTACTTCAACGACTGACAGGCCGGCATCTCTACGACCCCGGCCTGCCGATCAGTGACAATGATCAACCTGCAATACTGCTACCGTCGATCCGCACGCCGACACCCATCGTGCTGGATACGGAAACTTTTTTCATGTAAACGCCTTTTGCACTGGCGGGACGAGCCTTGTTCAAAGCCTCGACCAGCGCGGCCAGATTCTCGCGCAACGCTTCGACTTCAAACGAGGCACGGCCGATTGTGCATTGAACAATGCCACCTTTGTCGGTGCGGTACTGCACCTGACCGGCGCGGGCATTGCGAACCGCGCCAGCCACGTCCATCGTCACCGTGCCGACCTTGGGGTTGGGCATCAAGCCGCGTGGGCCTAACACTTGCCCAAGCTGGCCGACTACGCGCATCGCGTCAGGACTTGCGATGACCACATCGAAGTCCATCCTGCCGCCCTTGATTTCGGCTGCCAGATCGTCGAAGCCGACGATATCCGCACCCGCGTCGCGAGCAGCCTTGGCCGCATCACCCTGCGCGAATACTGCAACGCGCACAGTCTTGCCGGTACCGCGTGGCAAGACCACCGAACCGCGCACCAACTGGTCGGATTTACGCGCGTCGATACCCAGATTCACCGCGATATCGATAGACTCGTCAAACTTTGCCGTAGCGGTGGTTTTGATCAACGCCAGCGCGTCGACTATCGGGTACAACTTGGTGCGATCGATTTTCGTTCTGATCGCCTGTTGACGCTTGGAAAGCTTAGCCATTTACACACCCTCCACTTCAATACCCATACTGCGCGCACTACCCGCAATGGTTCTCACTGCCGCGTCCATATCGGCGGCGGTCAGGTCCGGCATTTTCGCTCGTGCGATGTCTTCCGCCTGCGCTCGCGTCAGCTTGCCGACCTTGTCGGTATGCGGCTTAGGGCTGCCTTTTTGAATTCCGGCCGCTTTCTTGATCAAGATAGAAGCTGGTGGAGTCTTCAGTACGAACGTAAAACTCTTGTCCGCATAGGCGGTGATCACCACCGGAATCGGCAAGCCGGGTTCCATACCTTGCGTTTGAGCGTTAAACGCCTTGCAAAATTCCATGATATTCAGTCCGCGCTGACCAAGAGCCGGGCCGATCGGAGGACTGGGGTTCGCCTTACCTGCGGCGACCTGTAGCTTGACGTAGCCAACGATTTTTTTTGCCACTTCAGATTACTCCTTAAAATGGGTAATAGCGGAGCGATGAGATCAGCGCCTCGTCAACAACTAACCCGGAATGTTCCGTTGGTTAGACATCAACAAACCACACACTCACTACCCCTCCCCGTGATGACCCGGCCCGACCGGTTAAAGCCGGGCCATTCTCTACCAAATCCATTTCTACCAAATCAGGCTTTTTCGACCTGACTGAAATCCAGCTCTACCGGCGTCGCCCGGCCGAAAATCAGCACCGACACGCGCAATTTGCTCTTGTCGTAATTCACTTCTTCCACATTACCGTTAAAGTCGTTAAACGGCCCGTCGATGACACGCACAGACTCGCCCACCTCAAACAGTATTTTCGGCCGCGGCTTCTCCACCCCTTCCTGAATCTGGTGCAAAATCGCGTCCACTTCCTTCGCGCTGATCGGCGTAGGTTTCATCGCCGTACCGCCGACGAAACCGGTCACCTTGGGAGCATCCTTGACCAGATGCCAGGTCTCGTCGTTCATTTCCATTTCGACCAGAACATAACCGGGGAAGAATTTCCGCTCAGAAATGGACTTCTGCCCGCCCTTCATCTCTATCACTTCCTCCACCGGAACCAGAATCTGACCGAACATATCCTGCATCCCGGTGCGCTCTATGCGTTCGAGCAAAGTACGCTGCACCGTTTTCTCAAACCCGGAATAGGCATGCACTACATACCAGCGTTTACTCATGTATCGCTCCGCCCCATCAGCAATTGTACTGCCCACAACAAACCTGCATCGACTACCCAAAGAAAAATCGCCATCACCACCACAAATGCAAACACGATGCCGGTGGTTTGTATGGTTTCCTTACGCGTCGGCCACACAACTTTACGTGCTTCCTTAAGCGCATCTTGCGAAAACACGACAAACTGCTGTCCGGGTGCGGTATACCACATTGTCACCGCAGCAGCGGCCAATCCTGCGAGTACGGCAGCCAGGCGAACTACGGTCGCACTATCGGCCAAATAGTAAAACCCCGCTATCCCCGCGATCACCATCAGTCCTGCTAGCGGCAATTTAATCTTATCGGTCATTTAAAGCTTGTGAGCCCCGCTTTTGACGGCGGAGCAGCAACACTCCCGTGAATTTGGC
>DAICZK010000259.1 GCA_027311185.1 Sulfuriferula sp. | reverse complement strand
CTACTACGAGCGGCTCCGCCCCTCATTCTGGCTTCGGTATTCTTCCTCATGGTGTCTGCCATTTGTTATTTCCCTTATCATCCAGAACAAGGTTCTCACGTTTCATATCAAAGCCTGTGTTGAGATCATGCCGCCTTTACACCGACTGCCATTGGGCCCGTAAACAGGTTTCGTCCCAACCAATCCTGGAATATCGGACCGACTCCAGTTTCGACAGCATTTATCAACCTAACGATGCGTCATCGGACGGTTTACTTTTGTTCATCTTCTCAACACGTACCTGACACCTTTACGATGCCTTTTTCCACAGTCGCTCACTACCACGCCTTTTGAACGCAGCAGCACCGGGTGGTTTGAAGCCAACTCCTGCAAGCCGACTCCGGGAGACCTACTCCCATCTTCAATACAACATCACAAGCTCTCGCTTGTGTTCGTGACACACGTCCGACAGGCTCCTAGCCCGATCTTTTCGTGCGCCGTGCCAAGGCGCTGTTTTTCAGTGGGTGCGAAACCCACCCGGTAACATCCGTTCC
>DAICZK010000258.1 GCA_027311185.1 Sulfuriferula sp. | reverse complement strand
GTACAGGACACGGGCATTGGCATCGCTGCCGAACATATTCCCCGTCTCACGGAACGCTTCTATCGGGTGGATCAGGCCCGCTCCAGGGATACCGGGGGGACGGGCCTGGGATTGTCCATTGTCAAGCAAATCGCCCTGCATCATGATCTCACCCTCACCATCGACAGCCAGCCGGACAAAGGCAGTACCTTTGCCCTTCGTTTTCCGGCCCATCGTCTGGGACTGCCCGAAAGCGCGGCGCCCTGATAGAATGGGAGGACTTTTCCCAGAGACCCGCCATGCCTTCCCAGGATATCCAGATCATCAACAAACTTGGGCTCCACGCCCGTGCTTCCGCCAAACTGTCGCAAATCGCCTCGGCCTATCCCTGCGAGGTCCGGATCGAACGCAATGGACGACAGGTCAATGCCAAGAGCATCATGGGCGTCATGATGCTGGCGGCAGGCCGTGGCAGTTGGATCAAACTGGAAACACGCGGGGAAAAGGAAGCGGAAGCGCTCCAGGCGCTGGCCACTTTGATCGAGAACCGTTTCGACG
>DAICZK010000257.1:280-544 GCA_027311185.1 Sulfuriferula sp. | reverse complement strand
TCTCTACATTGGGCACGATCGACTTGTCAATCTTGCCGACCCCGCGCCCCGGAATGGGCTCGTCAGCCTTGGCCTGACCTTTCATGTTGTCCATGTAGGCAATCATGGCCAGCATTTCCCGGGAATCCTTTTCCAGCGGCTTGCCGTTCATGGAGCGGCGCATGCAACCATTCACCCGATCCTTGAAGTCGATGATCTTGCCGGCGCGCGGCGCATAGGATGGAAAAATGGCTGAGAGCCCAACATAAGGTGCAGCATGCTCCA
>DAICZK010000257.1:0-270 GCA_027311185.1 Sulfuriferula sp. | reverse complement strand
AAATCAACTGGTCCGCATTCGGGCTCGACAGCATGGCCGCAAAGCGCGGCACTGCGAATTTGGATGGCTCCGCTGGTTTGATCCCGATTTCATCGCGGACTTTCTTTATCTCCTCTGCGGTAACCGGTTCGCCCTGATTGCCCCATTGGCTGCGCACGAATGTGACGATCTCCGCCAGTTCCTGATCGGACAGGCTGTTGTAGCCGGGCATATCGAACGCGCGTTTGGCCTGTTCAGTTTCAGCCGATTTCCACCCGCTCAGCACCACAT
>DAICZK010000256.1 GCA_027311185.1 Sulfuriferula sp. | reverse complement strand
CGCAGTCCCCGGCCTGGCGGCGAAATCGTCCATTTCGTCATAATGTCGCTGAAATCCGAGCCGTCGCGGTTGACGACCAGCCCTGCCGCTTGGTCTGCTGGTCGGCGATGGCGCCGTCCGCCGCATAGTCGGTGACGGTGACGTCTCCGTTGTTGGCGAGGTAGTCGTAGCCTGAATATTGCATAAATAGGGCGAATAATACGGCAAGCATTTGATATAATGGGAGTTATCAAGAAACCGATTCGTAAAAAATGCTTACTAATACTTGCCCTGCCATCCATTCTACCTCAGAATAACTTCATTTTCCTTCCATTCCGGGTTATACGGTCCGCGCCGACTTCAAGGGTGGTGAATTATCTTCCGATACGGTGGCAAATTTATGCAAAGTTCAGGCTAGTATGCGATATTTTTGTCAACGTTGTCGGGAGTGTGGTTGTTGGCGCAATCGCGCTTTTAATTGTTTGAGGTCTCGACTATTTATGGATATACTCCTCTCGAATTCGTTTTAGCTTGGCTGTCGGAAGGCTTCGGACAGAAAAACTGCGGC
>DAICZK010000255.1 GCA_027311185.1 Sulfuriferula sp. | reverse complement strand
CGTCTATTGCGGCTCGCGCGCCAAGACCGAACGGGTGGCCGCCGCACTGGTTGCGCGCGGCCACCCCGCGGTGGCGTTCCATGCCGGCCTCGATCCGGACCACAAGCGCGCGGCCGCGGCGCGGTTCCGTTCCGGCGAGCCTTTGGTTGTCGTCGCAACCATTGCCTTCGGCATGGGCGTCGATCGGCCGGATGTGCGCTTCGTCGCGCATCTCGACATGCCCGACAGCCCCGAGGCCTGGTACCAACAGATCGGCCGTGCCGGCCGCGACGGCGATCCGGCGGAAACCCTGCTGCTGCATGGCGCACAGGACATCGCCCAGGCGCGCCACTGGCTCGCGCAATCGACCGCGCCCGAGGCGCAGCAGCGGGTGATGCGCACCAAGCTCGAACAGATGATCGGGCTGTCTGAAACCGTCTCCTGCCGCACCCGTACTTTGCTGGCCTGCTTCGGCGAGGAGCTGCCGGATCCGTGCGGGCATTGCGACAATTGCCGCACGCCGCCGCGGACCTTCGACGGCACCACCGAAGCGCGCAAGCTGCTCTCGGC
>DAICZK010000254.1 GCA_027311185.1 Sulfuriferula sp. | reverse complement strand
GTTGCGGGCCGCTGGTTGTGAATGGCACAACGGCGCGTCCCGCGCCTTGCACTGCACCCCGCAGCAGTCCGGCGCGCGCGACGAATTAAGTCCGACAGGCTCCTAGTCAAAAACGCTGACCACGCGGAATTTCGCGCGTTATTCCTTAATCGGGGCGAAAATTGCGGTAAAATTGACGGACTTTCACTTTATCAGTCGGATGCCGTGTCAATGAATCTTCATAATTTGTTCAATTCGCTCGTTAAGTTTGATCAGGGTAACGGGGCGTCCGCTCATTTATATTCGCTGCCTGCGCTCGAAGCGGCCGGGCTAGGCAAAATATCGCGCCTGCCGGTCTCTATCCGCATCGTACTCGAATCCATCCTGCGCAATTTCGACGGCAAAAAGGTGAGCGAGCAGCATATCCGCGAACTGGCGAGCTGGCAGCCGCACGGCAAGCGCACCGAAGAAATCCCCTTTATCGTCGCGCGGGTGCTGTTGCAGGATTTCACCGGCGTCCCGCTGCTAGCCGACCTCGCTGCCATGCGTACCGCGGCGACCCGTGCCGGCA
>DAICZK010000253.1 GCA_027311185.1 Sulfuriferula sp. | reverse complement strand
CGATGACAAGAACCTGATCGAACTCACGCAGACCATCGCGCTGATTACCCTGTTGGAAAATCGCAACGAAGGCGAGCTCGATGCCGTGCGACTGTCTACCATTCATGCAGCCAAAGGACTGGAGTTCGGTCATGTGTTTCTGGTGGGGGTAGAAGAAGGCATCCTGCCGCACCGCGAATCGGTTGACAACGGCACGCTGGAGGAAGAGCGTCGCTTGATGTACGTAGCCATTACACGCGCGCAACGCTCACTGACGCTGAGTTATTGCAAGCGGCGCAAGCGTGCCGGGGAATTGCAGACGTGCGAACCGTCGCGATTCATTTCGGAAATTTCCGACGAGGATATCCGCCATCCGAATCAGGGCGGCGATCCGGTGGCGCAACGCCAGCAAGGCAACGCCCGCCTGGCGCAATTAAAAGCGATGCTGGCGCAATAAAGCACTACGCCCGACTCCGGAACGCTTGCTAGGCCGCGCTGGCTTCACCGCGGCTTTTTCACGCACTGCTCCAATATGAGGCTGCCATTTGGCCGAAAGGTCTTAAATTACTTGACCTGTGTAGGGC
>DAICZK010000252.1 GCA_027311185.1 Sulfuriferula sp. | reverse complement strand
GGTTGTGAATGGCACAACGGCGCGTCCCGCGCCTTGCACTGCACCCCGCAGCAGTCCGGCGCGCACGGCGAATTAAGGTGAGTAGGCCCAAGGAATTTCGCCTTGAGCCTCTCGCAGAACCGTACGTGATACTCTCGCATCATACGGCTCCCGTTATCCAACCATACCTTCGACAGGCCAGTGATAGAACATTAGGGGAACGGCTTTCTTCATCTTGATTAGCCATTCCTCACTGCGCTGCTTGCGCTTCAGCAGTGTTTTGTACTTCCGTCTGGCCCATTGCCTGAGCTTCTCGTCTATGTATTGAGAAAGCTCACGCAGTGCCGTCCGATAGAACGCCCCATAATATTGCCACCACCCACGTATCATCGGGTTGTATTGCTGCGCCAACTCGGCAAGTTTCACCGAGGTCTGTCGATGTAGCTTCCATCCGCGTACTGTCTGCCGCATCCGCTTCAAAGCATCATCGCTCGCCCCCGGCAAGAAGCTGGTGAACGGCTGGTTTTGCTTGTTCAGCGCCTTCCTCGGTCGAAACGTGAACCCCAGAAACGTAAACTGCACATTCGGGTAG
>DAICZK010000251.1 GCA_027311185.1 Sulfuriferula sp. | reverse complement strand
ATCTACGAGGTCCTGCTCACCGACGGCGATGTCATCGAGGTCGACAATCCGGCGAAGCTCCCGCCGCAGGACCGCATCGCGGAGTTGCGCGAGCCGATCATCACGGCGAACATTCTGGTGCCGCCCGATCACGTCGGCGCGGTGTTGACGCTTTGCAGCGAGAAACGCGGCGTGCAGAAGAAAATGCTCTTCCTCGGCAGCCAGGTGTCCCTGCAGTACGAACTGCCGCTCGCCGAGGTGGTGCTCGATTTCTTCGACCGCCTGAAGTCGGCGAGCCGCGGCTATGCCTCGTTCGACTACGAATTCAGCCACTTCCAGGTGGCGCCACTCGTCAAGCTCGACGTGCTGATCAACGGCGATGCGGTGGACGCGCTGTCGTTGATCGTGCATCGGGACAACGCCTACGCAAGGGGCAGGGACCTGGTCGACAAGATGCAGGAGCTGATTCCCCGCCAGATGTTCGACGTCGCGGTGCAGGCGGCGATCGGCAGTCACATCATCGCGCGCGCAAGCGTCAAGGCCATGCGCAAGAACGTCCTGGCGAAGTGCTACGGCGGTGACATCACCCGCAAGCGCA
>DAICZK010000250.1 GCA_027311185.1 Sulfuriferula sp. | reverse complement strand
GATACATCTTGTCCTGATGATCAGCGCCCAGTCGGACAAGCAGACGCGGGAAGTCTATCTTGAATATGTTCGCCAGGGTGACCGTTATGTGCCCTGGCCCGAGCCCGCGCTGCAAAAACAGAATCTGCGCCCTATTGGTTATGCCCGCAGGGAGGAAATGTGAGCGCGACGGATGAAGACGTCAGACCCTTTTCCGAACTGGTGCCGTGGATGTTCATGTTGGGCGCAGACGATATAGTCGTTAACAAGGACGGCGGCATGATTGCGTTGTTTGAGGTGGCCGGCGTCGACATAGACGCGACGACTTCAGGAGAAGTGGCTTATTGCCTGACTGCATTTGATAATGCTTATGAAACCTTCAAGGACGCCCCTGCCGTGTTTTCCTGGCTGGTGCACAGAAAAAAAGCTGTGTGGTATCCCGACGCGGAATTCCCCGATCCCTACTCGGCTTTTATCGACGCACAGCGCAGGGCGCAATTCGAGTCGGGAAAAAATTACATCAATTGCCATTATCTGGCGATTACCTGGGAACCGGACACCGGGCTGGGAGGAGTTGGCGAGCGGGTTTCGTTTTACATGGAAAGCGG
>DAICZK010000024.1 GCA_027311185.1 Sulfuriferula sp. | reverse complement strand
GCCGACAACTGCCCGATGCCACCGTCGATCAACACAAGGTCCGGCCAAGTCCCATCGGTACGATCTGGATCTTCCGCCATAATCCGCGAGAAGCGTCGTGTCAGAACTTCACGCATCATGGCAAAATCATCGCCGGGCGTAATCGGTCCCTTTATCGCGAATTTTCGATAGGCAGATTTCACAAATCCATCTGCCCCTGAGACGACCATTACGCCATAGGCGCTGGTGCCCATGATGTGCGAGTTGTCATAGACCTCGATACGGGTAAGCTGTTGATCTAGGCCAAACAACGCCGCGGTAGCAGCCAGGAGCTTTTCCTGACCAGCGGACTCCGCAAGTTTGCGCTCCATCGCTTCACGCGCATTCGTCTCCGCGTGAAGAACAACGTCGCGCTTCTCGCCACGCTGCGGCACCGCTATCTCGACTTTGCGATCAGCCCGCAACGTCAAAGCCTCGGCGAGCAAGTCGACTTCAAACACCGATTCGTTAAGCAAAATCAGTGGCGGCGGTGTTTTATCGTCATAGAACTGGGCGATGAATGCCGCGAGCACGTCGGCCGCGCCCTCACCCCTGGCTTGCGACGGAAAGAAGCTGCGATTGCCGTTGTTTCGTCCCCCGCGAATAAAAAATACCTGAACGCAGAACTGTCCGGCCGCTTGGTATATTGCAATCACATCAGCATCCGCGATGCTTTCAGGATTGATAACATCAGAACCCTGGATGTGGGTAAGGCCGCGGATGCGGTCGCGAATCGCTGCGGCGCGCTCGAACGCCAGCGCCGCGGAAGCAGCCTCCATTTCCGCGGCCAGATCTCGTTGCACGGTACCCGCCTTACCCGAGAGAAATGCTCTGGCCTGATTGACCGTCACGCCGTATTCGCTGGGCGATATTCGGCCAACACAAGGTGCCGAGCAACGCTTGATTTGATGCAGTAGGCAAGGACGCGACCGGTTGGCAAAAACCGTATCGGCACACGTCCTTAACAAAAACACTCGCTGCAATGCCTGAATGGTCTGATTTACCGACCAGGCAGACGCAAACGGCCCCCAGTAGTCACCTTTGCGGGTTTGCGCGCCACGATGCTTGGTCAACTGAGGAAACGCACCGTCCGCAGTAATCATAAGCCAAGGATATGACTTGTCGTCACGCAACAAGATGTTGTAGCGGGGCTTCAGCCGCTTGATCAGGTTGGCCTCAAGCAGCAGGGCCTCGGCCTCAGTGTGCGTTGTGACAACCTCGACCCCGACGGTCTCTGCGACCATTCGCCGAAGGCGCTCCGGCAGTCGATACGGTTGCGTATAAGCGATTACGCGCTTTTTCAGGCTTCGCGCCTTCCCGACGTAAAGTGCGTTTCCGCCTGCATCAAGCATCCGATAAACACCTGGCCCAGCGGGCAGCGTCGACAACGCAGACAAAATGACCTCGACTCCCGCCTTCGTGATAGTTTCCGTCACGCGACAGTCCACCAAGTTATCGATGCTTGTTTGTTGTGGATAACTCTGTGCGTAACTGAAACCCAACCTTGTACGGGCACGCGTTTCAAGACTCGCCTCCAATCCACCAATATTTTAGCAAAATGGTCACAACATATTGAATCATATAGTATTTCATCCCTCATATATGACACTGGCGTTACATACCTGTGAGCTAGCGGCCTGATTTTGTGCGATATTTTATCTGGTGGACAACTTTTTTCCTAACGCTTGAGGAAGCGTCCCAATTCGGCCACTCGCCGTCCCTGAAAGCACGGTCCATTTCCGTCATCCCCGGTGTTTAACCACAATTTTTTGGCCTACCGATCTGGCGCCCGGTTGAAAGGCGTGATCGGTGCCAGTCGACACGCTTTCGCTTGGAGCGCTAAACGCTATGAGTTCCCTGACACAAAAGAGGCAATACATGAACGCTTCAACCATCGCTGTCGAAACCATAAGTCCGGAACCAGCAGTGTTGCCCATATATCCCCTGCGTCCGTCCGAACTGCAAGATTTCCTCAAAACCTGCGACGGTCCCACCGCGGCGTTTATCACAGCGCAAGGCTTCACTGGCCAGGAGCGGAGGATTGTTCTGATACCTGGTCAAAACGGCATCGCCTGTGCCCTGCTTGGACTTGGAGACGATCACACGCATTTCACGTTCGGGATATTGAGCGAGGCCTTACCGTCCAACACGCGGTGGGGTTTGGTGTCCGGGAGTTACGACTCCGAGCAAGCCTTCCTGGCCATCGAACGAGGTGCGTATCGGTATAATCGTTTCAAACCACAGACACCAGGATTGGCGCACATCGTTATCCCCGACTCGCGTTCCAGGTCATCTGTTTTGGCAAAAGCGATCTATGAAGCACGTGACTTGATTAACGCGCCTGCTAACATATTGGGCCCTGCGGAATTAGCAGACGCCGGCGCTAACCTTGCATCGCGCTTTAACGCCAAAATCGAGCGATTTACCGGTGATGCTTTAAACGATGGCTACCCGGCGTTGGCCGCCGTAGGCGCTGGATCGTCTCGGCAGTCGCAAATGTTACGATTTCAGTGGGGCGACAACAAGGACCTGCCGTTGATCTCGCTTTGCGGTAAAGGCGTCTGCTTTGATACCGGCGGGTACGACATCAAGCCAAGCGGCGCGATGCTTCGCATGAAAAAGGATATGGGGGGCGCCGCCATCGCACTCGGCGTCGCTCAGGCCGTGATGGCGCTGAACCTGCAGGTCCGCCTTGATGTCCGGATCGGTTGCGTAGAAAACAGCATATCCGGACACGCAATGCGGCCGCTCGACGTCCTAAAAACGCGCGCCGGGCTGATGGTCGAGGTTGGCAACACGGACGCGGAAGGCCGCCTGGTGCTCGCAGATTTATTAACTGATGCCGCTGCCGCCAAACCCGACTGGCTGATCGATTTCGCGACCCTTACCGGTGCCGCTCGCGTTGCTCTTGGCCCGGATATCCCCGCCCTGTTTTCCAACAGTGATCGTCTCGCCAACGCCCTGCTTGCGGGCGGCAACGCAGCACACGACCCGCTTTGGCGCCTTCCCCTTTGGTCCGGCTATGATTCGTGGCTCGACAGCAGCATCGCCGATTGCAACACGGTGGGTGCCAAACCGATGGCCGGTGCGATCGTTGCGGCCCTATTCCTCAACCGCTTTGTACCGAGGGATGTGTCGTGGGCACATATCGTCACTTACGCATGGAACGACCAGAACCGGCCCGCGCGGCCAGAAGGCGGCGAAGCTCAATCACTTTTAGCAACGGTCTCGGCGATTGAACGCCTCGGCCAAGAGGGCCGCGATTGAATTATGCCAAAATCACGGCATGCGGCCTTGCAACGGTGTTGCAATGTTTTCATGTTTCGGTGTCTTGTTCTACCCCATGAAGTCTCATAACTGTTGCAGGATCGATCGTTGTTGACCCGGCATGACGTCTTAATGCTCGGTGGTTAAGAAATGATCTTACGATACCATACGGTATGAGGCCGGTGAGCGGTCTTCGGAAATTTCCGCCGTTCGCAAATGAAGAGGAGTTTAACTCATGGCAGCACAAATGACGTCAGATGACCTTGTTGGGGTCCTGCGCGATACGGTCGTCGCGTTGGTGAGGCGCGACGGCGTCGACCTCTCCGCGCGGCAACTTGGTGTCTTCCTAACATGCTATCTCAACGAAGGAGCGCACACCGTTCGCGGCCTGGCCCAGCAACTCAACGTGTCGAAACCGGCAATCACACGCGCCCTCGATCGCCTCTCCGACCTCGACTTGGCGCGCCGCAAAGTAGACCCCGCTGATCGTCGCAGCGTCCTGGTGCAGCGCACAACGAAAGGGTAGGCATTTCTCAGGGAAATCCGCTCGGTCATGGGTGAGTTGATCGCGGCCGGCCGAGCGCCCGTCGATGTGGCACCACGCCGGTCTGCGGTAGCTGGTTGAGTTCGAATGGTCATCGTTACGGTGCAATTTTGACGACCATGTTGCGAATCGCGTTCGCCGCACTGGGCCTCGTGTTGGGCGCGGGTCCAGTGTATGCGGCAGCCACGCCGACGCCTTCTGGCGCAAATAGCGCTGTATTGACCAAGGTCGCCGACTATCTGAATGGCTTGAAAACGATAACTGCGAAATTTATGCAAGTCGGACCCGATGGCTCTGTTCGCACCGGTCAGGCGATTGTCCAACGGCCCGGAAAGATGCGGTTTCAGTATGACAAGCCGAATGCTCAGTTGCTTGTCGCGGGATTCGGGCTTCTTGTTTACCACGATCCGCAACTCGATCAAACGACAAATATCCCGCTTGCCTCCACCCCGCTCGGGATCCTGCTCGATAAGACCGTTCGCTTGTCCGGTAAGGTGACGGTGACGAAAGTATCGCAGCCACCGGGCGAGGTGCAGGTAAGTCTGATCAGAACCGGCAAAGCACAGCAGGGTCATATCACGCTGATATTCTCCACCGACCCGATGGAACTGCGTCAATGGCGCGTCACCGATACTCAGGGCCAACTAACCCAGGTTACTCTCTACGATCTGCATTCCGCCAAGCCGTTCCCAAATAAAGACTTTGAATATATTCAAGGCATCACACCAAATTAGCATGTGGCGCATTCCTGACTGCCGCGGTGTGGGTGGTGACACGCCGCGTGAAATTTGGGAGTAGTCAGCATGGCTGTCAGGTATCCAAAACTGGTTGGTATTTCTTGTTGTCAGAAGGCCTTCGGGGTTTTCGGGATGGTCAATCATGCGGCGTCCGATACGTATGTCCGCGCTGTGGATCAGGTGGTTGGCGCAGTACCGATCTTGATTCCCGCGAATGGAAAAAGCGCTGACGTGTCGACCCTGCTCGACCGGCTGGATGGTCTTATCCTGACCGGTAGCCGCAGCAACGTAGCGGCAGAGTTCTACGGCGGGCCACCGCAGATCTCCGATGACGCTCCGGAGGATCCCGCCCGCGATCAGGTCACGTTGCCGCTGGTTCGCGGCGCGGTCGAGCGCGGCCTCCCGGTGTTAGCAATTTGCCGCGGTTTGCAAGAGTTAAACGTCGCTCTGGGGGGTACCCTGCATCAGCGCCTGCAAGAAATACCGGGCAAAATAGATCATTCTACGCCCATGCAGGCGCATGGGCCTGTTCGCGTCGGAAAAGCACATTTTATCGCAATCAGACCAGGAGGTGTGCTCGATACTATCGTCCAAAGCACGCGTCTGGCCGTCAACTCGCTGCACAATCAGGGTATTAAACGGATGGCGCGGGGATTGCTCGTAGAGGCTCGCGCGATCGATGGCACGATCGAGGCAATTTCGGGAACCGGCCGAGGGTACCTGCTCGGCGTACAATGGCACCCGGAGTACGACTTTGATCGCGATATCGCCTCGCAACGTGTTTTTGAGAGCTTTGGTGCCGCGGTACGGGGCGTTTAAGGCACGCACCAGAACAATATTTCGGGGGATTTTACATGTCGGACTGGGTTATCGATCCAAGCGCATTGCCGAGCGTCCCTGTCGCCGGCGGCGGCAAGTTTCCGGTGCGGCGGATTTTTTGTGTTGGGCGTAACTATGCCGCACACGCGCGCGAGATGGGCGCAGACCCCGACCGCGAGCCTCCATTCTTTTTTTCCAAACCAGCCGACGCGGTTATTTCGTCCGATCACGTGCCATTTCCAACTGCAACACGGTCGCTGCATTTCGAGATGGAACTGGTGGTCGCAATCGGGCGAGCGGGCGAAGCCATCGCGGCAAGTGAAGCACTTGGCCACGTTTACGGCTATGCCGCCGGGGTTGATCTGACACGGCGCGACCTGCAGGACGAGGCTAAATCGCTAAGACGCCCTTGGGATATGAGCAAGGGCTTTGATGCATCGGCTCCAATCGGCCTGATCTCGCCCGCTGCGACGGCCGGACACCCGTGGCGTGGTCAGATCACGCTGTCGGTTGATGGCGTCACCAAACAAACCGGCGATCTCGCCGACATGATCTGGCCAGTGCCAGACATTATCGTCTTTTTATCCAATCTGGTTGCGCTGATGCCCGGCGATCTGATTTTTACCGGCACGCCGGACGGTGTCGGCGCTGTTGAGCGCGGCAGTCGTATTCATGGATCCGTCGAAGGTGTCGGCGCGGTATCGTTCGAACTGGTATGACCAAGACGCTGACCGTTGCAACCTGGAACATTAACTCGGTCCGTTTGCGGCAGGACCTGCTTACGACGCTGATGGCCGATGGCGCACCGGATATTTTGTGTCTCCAGGAAACCAAGGCACCGGATCCCCTGTTCCCTTCCGATCTGGGTAGCCGACTGGGACTACCCCACGTCCTGACGCGCGGGATGAAAGGGTATAACGGCGTCGCCATTCTATCGCGGCTCGAACTGCAACTCATCGAGGCAATGCCAGATTGGTGTGGCAAATCCGATTGCCGCCACATAGCCGCCAATGCACTCACCGGCGATCATCCGATAACGGTCCACAATTTCTACATACCCGCCGGCGGTGACATCCCCGACCGGGAGGCAAATCCAAAATACGGGCACAAACTCGATTTCATCGCAGAGGCGAAAGCACATTTCGCGTCCAACCCACCTATGCGGACCGTTCTTGTGGGCGATCTCAATATCGCACCGCTTGAGAATGACGTGTGGAACCACAGACAACTTCTTGGCGTCGTCAGCCACACACCCGCGGAAACCTCCGGCCTCGACCAATGGCGTGAGCAGGGTTTCATCGACGCAATCCGCTACTTCGTGCCACACGACCAGAAACTTTACACATGGTGGTCGTACCGCAACCGCGACTGGCGCGCTTCGAACCGAGGTCGGAGACTTGATCACATCTGGGTGTCGCGCGATCTCGAGACATGCTTGTCCCGCCACCGCATTCTGAGTGACGCACGCGACTGGCCGCGCGGCTCAGATCACGTCCCCGTCGTCCTCACGCTGGCAATATAGAGCAGCTTGCCGTGACAAGGTACGCCTGGCTGCCGACGCATCGCGGGCCAATCGGATCAGGTCCACGATTTGTCCTGGACGACGCATAACGCTGGCGATCACGCGGGAGATCACAATCCGCCCTCGATCGTCCAATGCCACAAGGCTGGCCGGCGGCAACGCCCGATCAGCAGGATCGGCGATTGCACGCATCGCAGCAAAAGGTATCTCGCGAAGTGCGGCGACTCGCGCCACACCGACTGACTCAAGGTCAACCGCAGCCGCGGCGGTCGTTTCGTATAGTGCGGCTTTCTCAGCGCTTGTTATGGCAACGGCATCCGCGCCGGTCAGTCGCTCGACCGTCGCTCCGCCCATATGGCGTACGAGTTCCGGGTCGCAGCGATAGCGTGTCTGTCCCGATACGATCCAGTTCGGAATCAGAAGTGAGCCCGGTCGCAAGCCAGGATCAAGCCCGCCTGCCAGTCCGAAACTGACAAGAATCGTCGCCCCCCGCGCGATAGCCCGTAGGGCCGCCTGCTGAACACCCCCGGGTGTGCCGCCGCCGGCTTCGACCAACACATTAAACCTGGCAAGCAACCGCGCCTCGGCGCTTAGCCCGGTGACAAAGCCGATCAAACGACGAAACCCAGTCGCTTCACTTCGGACTGAGAACCATCACCATCTGGCGATTCTCCATCTTCGGCATCTGCTCAACCTTGGTTTCGGTTTCCATGTCGATCTTGATCCGCTCCAGAACCTTCACGCCAAGCTCCTGATGGGCCATCTCGCGACCACGGAATCGCAATGTCACCTTGACCTTGTCGCCCTCGCCGATGAAGCTCTTCATCGCCCGCAGCTTTACCTGATAGTCATTTTCATCGATGTTCGGGCGGACCTTGATCTCCTTGATCTCGATGACTTTCTGCTTCTTGCGCGCCTCGTTCTTCTTTTTTTGCTGCTCGTATTTGAACTTGCCATAATCGAGCAATTTGCAAACCGGTGGATCGGCGTTCGGGCTGATCTCAACCAGATCGAGCCCTACTTCCGTGGCGCGACGCTGGGCTTCCCGGGTTGTCAAAACACCCATCATTTCGCCGTCCTGGTCGATCAATCGAACCTGGGGCACACGGATATCTTCATTGACGCGCGGCCCTTCGCGGCTTGGCGGGGTCGGCGGAGCAGGTAGTCTGGCTATGTCGGTCTCCTGTCGTGGTGACGAAATAAATTTGTCTTACGATGCCTCTAGACGATATCGGTCGATTGAAGCAACAGAACAAGGCGCGCATCGTCATTGCTGGTCGGCAAATGGATCCTCCGGATACCGGACATGCATCAATGTCAGCCCCCCCGCGGGCGCCGTCGGGCCTGCTGCGGCGCGGTTTCGCGCTAACAGCACGTCGCTCACCCGGGCAGCCGACCAGTGCCCGGTTCCGACTAACTTCAAAGTGCCCACAAAATTCCGAACCTGGTGATGCAAGAAACTGCGAGCGGCCACATCTATAATAACCCTGTCTTCAAAACGGCTGATGTTCAGGCGATCGACGGTTCGTACCGGAGAAGCCGCCTGGCACGCCAACGCACGAAAACTGGTAAAATCATGCCGCCCGACGAGGATATCGGCAGCCTGTTGCATCGCGACGATATCAAGCGGATCTCGTACATGCCAGACAAACCCGGCGACCAGCGCCGGTCGCGCGGGCCGGTTCAAAATTACGTAGCGGTAGGACCGCTCGATCGCCGAGAAACGTGGACTCCACGCCGGATCGCCGACCACGCTGGCGGCGAGGACCACGACCGCGTGGGGTTGCATATGAAAATTCAGCCCATTGCGCACCGCATGGACGTTAAACCGATCAGGCAGATCGACCAGGACAACCTGACCCGCCGCGTGCACGCCGGAATCGGTTCGGCCCGCCGCGACGCTCGATGCCACAGGGCCACCGCTCAAACGAGCCGCCGCCTGCTCCACGATTTGTTGTACCGAGACGCCGTTTACCTGTCGCTGCCATCCGACG
This sequence comes from Sulfuriferula sp., assembly GCA_027311185.1. GTDB lineage: Bacteria > Pseudomonadota > Gammaproteobacteria > Burkholderiales > Sulfuriferulaceae > Sulfuriferula. Next base: position 5,264 of record DAICZK010000024.1, on the reverse strand, counting down.
AACGCACGGCCGTCATACTCGAGTTTAAGGGCGAACAGTGTCACCCTAATCTTGTCCCGATCGGAACATCGTGGCCGCGCAGAAAGGCCGCCCCGTCCATTGTGGCTCCGCCAGCCCGTTTGATGCGCGTCAACCGCAGGGCCCGATCGCCACAGGCGATGGTGAAATTATCATCCAGAACGACTCCGGGCTCGCCGCCAGCATCGACAATCTCCGCCGTGACAATTTTCAACACCTCGCCACCGAGGATAGTTTCCGTGCCTGGCCAAGGCGTGAACGCCCTGATCCGGCGTTCGATTTCGCCGGCAGGTCGGCTCCAGTCGACCACCGAATCGACCTTCGACAGCTTGGGCGCATAGGTGCCGTCCTCCGGCTGCGGGGTACGCGGCCACTCTCCGGAGAGGGCCAGCAGGATCATTCGGCCGCCAATCTCCGACAATCTATCATGGAGAGTTGCCGAGGTGTCGTCCGGGCCGATCGGCACCGACTCGGCAAACAAGGCCGGACCGGTGTCCAATCCGGCATCCATCTGCATGATCGTGATGCCGGTCTCGCTATCGCCTGCCAGAATCGCAGCCTGGATCGGCGCCGCGCCGCGCCATCGCGGCAACAGGCTGGCGTGAATGTTCAAGCATCCACGTCGCGGCGCATCCAGAAGTGCGGCCGGAAGAATCAGCCCGTACGCAACGACCACGCCGTAATCGAGGTCGAGCGATCGCAAATGATCTTCTTCTTCGGTGTTGCCGCGCAGTCGCTGCGGCGTACGAACCGGAAGTCCCAACTCATCAGCGACCTGATGAACCGCGCATCGCGTCACCCGTTGGCCGCGGCCTGCCGGCTTGGGGCGCTGGCAGTAAACGGCTGCGACCTCGTGCCCGGCAGAACACAAAGCCCGCAGGGCGGGCACTGCGAACGCCGGCGACCCCATGAAGACCAGTCGCATCAGCGGACCGGCTTTACCGCGCTGAGCTTGTCACGTTGCTCCTTCGCGAGTTTGCGCAGCAGGATGTTACGCTTCAGTGCCGACAGATGATCAACAAACAGAACGCCATCCAGATGATCGATTTCGTGCTGAATACAGGCGGCAAGTAATCCATCCGCCTCGACGCTCTCCCGCTTGCCGGTCACGCTCTCGAACGCCACGACAAGTTCGGCCGGTCGCGTGACATCGGCATACTGCCCTGGCAGCGACAAACACCCCTCTTCGCGCGAGACCAATTGATGGCTGACCCGCATGATCTCAGGATTGATCATCACCATCGGCGCAGGTGCACCATCCGGTGCCAGATCGATGACGACCAACCTAAGCGAGACGCCGATCTGCGGCGCGGCAAGCCCAATTCCCGGGGCCTTATACATGACGGCCAGCATGGTTTCCGCCAGCCGAGCCACATTGGTCCGATCATCGGTGCCGATGCGACGCGCCTTCACCCGCAACCGCTTATCCGGCACGATTAATATCTCAGGCAGTGCCTCTAGCGGCAGGTCGATCGCATCACTCATGCGCGCGATTTACCCCTGCCCCGCGCTGCGATCAATCGCCGCTTGCAAAATCTGCCAAATATGCCCAATTCTCGAAAGCTGGAGTGCCTGTTGGGCTCCGCTTGTCTCGCTCGAAAGGAGGAGGCCATGACGACCAGAGTGTTTACATCGCCCTTGTTTCTCGGTTTCGATCACCTGGAACAGATTATCGAACGCGCCGCCAAAACGTCATCCGAGGGATATCCGCCCTACAACATCGAACAACTCAGCACGACGAGTTTGCGCATAACAATCGCCGTGGCAGGATTCATAATGGACGACCTGCAGATAACGCAGGAAGATAACCAATTGGTCATACGTGGCCGCCAGAATGACGAAACACAGGGCCGAATATTCCTGCATCGCGGCATTGCTGCGCGACAGTTTCAAAGGGCCTTCGTTCTGGCTGAGGGCATCGAGGTGAAGGGGGCGTGGCTTGATAACGGATTGCTACATATCGATCTCGTCCGGCCGTTGCCCGAAGCAAAGATCAAAACGATCGCAATCAAAAAAGGTGGTTCCAGCCCGTCTGGGATCAACTCGGCCCGGTCTCTGGATAGTGACGCCGTGACAACACGAACTTACGAACGCGACCGTGAACAGGAGTAACGACCATGAACGTCAAAACCCATGATGGTTCGACCGATGCATTCCCGCTTCGCGCCTTTTTCGATCCGCACCACATGACCGAAGCACAACTCGCCGACCTCGGTCTCGAGCAGATCGCGTACGTGCGACCGATCATGACACCAAACGGGCCGGCTTTCGGCGTGTTTTCGGCCAATGGTACACCGATGGCGATTGCGACCGATGGAAATCTGGCACGTGCGGCGATCGTCCAAAACGAAATGGCGCCGGTTTCAGTTCATTAGCCGGCGAAAATGCCGTCCGTAGTGTATCCACTGCGGACGGCGGATTGGTCAATCGGCCGTCGCGAGCCCGATCGGGCATGAAACACCAACGCCACCAAGGTTGCAGTAGCCGTTCGGATTCTTCGCGAGATACTGCTGATGATAGGCTTCGGCGAAAAAATACGGAGGCGCCGGAATGATTTCTGTGGTGATTGTACCAAATCCGGCATCGTTCAAACGGCTCTGATATGCAGCACAGGATTGTTTTGCGGCATGGAGTTGGCGGTCGTTGAACGTATAAATCACAGATCGATATTGCGTGCCGATATCGCCGCCCTGGCGCATACCCTGCGTAGGATCGTGATTTTCCCAGAATATTTTCAGTAATCCCTCATAACTTATGATTGCAGGATCGAACACGACCAAAACCACCTCGGCATGACCCGTGCGCCCCGAGCATACCTCCTCATAGGTGGGATTTGGCGTGAACCCCCCGGCGTAACCGACTGAGGTCACTAAAACGCCGTTGGTTTGCCAGAACTTGCGTTCCGCACCCCAGAAGCACCCCAGCCCGAACAGCGCCATTTCGGAATGCGGCGGATAGGGTTCCTGCATCCGTGCGCCGCTGACGTAATGAAATTCCGGCACCGGGGTCATGGCCGCCCGACCGGGCAACGCCTCGGACGCGGTCGGTATCGTCGATTTTGATTTGCTGAACATCATCTGGATATAGCGCAACATTCGAAGGTTTCGAGGTCCGTGAAGAGCTAGGCGAGTTCGGCGAGCAACGACAACTGGGCTTGACGAGGCTCTGCATGATCGGTCAGCGCGATCGGGTAATCACCGCTGAAGCACGCATCACAGAACGCAGGGGCCGCCGCGTCGCGCCCAGGTTGACCCAGCGCGCGATACAATCCGTCCATCGAGATGAATGCGAGACTATCGACCCCGATCAACTGGGCCATCTCGGCCACGCTATTCCGTGCCGCAAGCAATTTGCCGCGCTCGGGCGTGTCGATGCCGTAGAAACACGAATGAGTAGTCGGCGGTGAGGATATCCGCATGTGAACTTCACGCGCCCCCGCGCCGCGCACCATCTCGACGATCTTCTGCGATGTCGTGCCGCGCACGATCGAATCATCGACCAGCACGACGCGCCGACCTTCCAGAATTGCGCGATTCGCCGAGTGCTTCAGCCGCACGCCCAGGTGTCGGATCTGATCGGTCGGCTCGATGAAGGTACGCCCGACATAGTGGTTTCGAATAATCCCCAGTTCGAACGGAACACCACTTTGTTCGGCAAACCCCATAGCGGCCGGAACGCCGGAGTCGGGTACCGGCACGATCAGATCGGCCTCGATCGGGGATTCCCGGGCGAGTTCCTGCCCGATCCGCTTCCGTGCGGCGTAGACCGAATGGCCCTCGAGAATCGAATCCGGCCGAGCAAAATAAATATACTCAAACACGCAGAACCGCGGCTTCTGCGGCGAAAACGGCTTGAGACTATGCACGCCGCTGCGGTCGATCGCGACGATCTCACCGGGCTCGATGTCGCGCACGAATTCGGCCCCAACCATTTCAAGCGCGCAACTCTCAGATGCCAGCACCCAGCAGGGACTGATCCCGTCCGCACCGTTTGTCTGGCCCAAAATCAGCGGGCGTACACCGAGCGGATCGCGAACGCCGATCAGCATGTCATTGGTCAGGGCAACCAGCGAATACGCACCGGTTACTTGCTTGAGTGCATCGATCAACCGGTCCAGCACGGTCGCGTACAGGCTGATCGCGATCAGATGAACGAATACCTCAGAATCCGTCGTCGACTGGAACAGGCAACCGCGCTTGACCAGCGCCCGCTTAAGGGTGTGGGCATTCGTCAGATTACCGTTGTGGCCGACAGCAAAACCGCCGAATTCAAATTCAGCGAATAGCGGCTGGACGTTTCGCAGAAGTGTTGCGCCGGTCGTCGCATAACGATTATGGCCCACGGCTCGGGTGCCAGGCAAACCAGCCATGACCTTCGTATCGCCATAATTGTCGCCAACGAGCCCAATACCCTTGTGCGCGTGGAACCGAACGCCATCATGGGTAACAATGCCTGTCGCCTCCTGGCCGCGATGCTGTAGAGCATGCAAGCCGAGCGCGGTTATCGCTGCCGCATCAGTGACATTCCAGGTCCCGATGACCCCGCATTCCTCGTGGAATTTGTCATCATCGATCGCGGTCGTCGTGTTCATCGACTGCGTCACGCCGGTGCATCCTTTACGACTTGAGCCTGTCATCTAATCCGCCCGCATTGGCATGTCGAGCATCGTTTCACATGGCTGAACCTACTGGCCGGTTTCTTTAGCCGTAGGCGTAGGAGGCTGCGCGGGAGGTGCAGGCGCACCCGGCACACGATCGATATGGGGTTGATAGGCAGCCGGCAACAAGCCCACCAAAACCTGCGACCCGCTTTCGGCATAAGGCAACAACCGGGCATTGCTGATACCGGCAGGCCATTCGGATGGCTGAAGAAAAATCGAGAGGCCGATATAGAGCAGGCAAACAATGACCACGCCCCGCGCAAGCCCAAACGCCAGCCCCAATGTGCGATCGATCCCCGAAAGCACTGAATCCCGCACCATCGACCCCAGCCACGTGCTGATAATGGACAGAATGATAAGTACGATAATGAAGATCAACCCGATCGACAGCGGGAGGATCAGCTTTGGCTGGTGCACATAGCCTGCCAACAGGGTCTCGACATCGGGATAATACTCGAACGCGGCCAGGCCGGCGCCGATCCACGCACCGACACCGAGAATCTCGCGGACCAGGCCGCGAGCCAGCGCCAGCAACCCCGATAGCACGATGATCACGAGCGCAATTCCATCGACCCATGTCATATCT
>DAICZK010000249.1 GCA_027311185.1 Sulfuriferula sp. | reverse complement strand
GATACTAATTGCTCGTGAGGCTTGATCCTATAACATTAAGCGAATCGGAATTCAGAAAAGTGGATTCAGGATTCAGACGTGACGCAGTACAATCATCACCCAATTTACTTCTTCCAGATACGTTTCTTGAGCGAGTGTCAAAGCTTGGGCAAGAGACAACAAACAGGGCAAACAGCAGAGCAACGCTGCAAGCCGAACAGTTTGTCTGACGACCATAGCGAGTTGGTCCAACTCCTTCCCATCCCGAACAGGACAGTGAAACGACTCCGCGCCAATGATAGTGTGGTCCTTCCATGTGAAAGTAGGTCATCGTCAGACTCCTTACAAAGCAAAAACCCCTAGGTAAAAGCCTGGGGGTTTTTGCTTTGTGGGTTTAATGTTGACCTACTTGAACGAAGTGACAATACGCCGCGCAGCGGCTTATTGCGGTGTTGGCTAACATTCCGCTTCCGAATGTTAAGCCCCAACGGGGCGGCCATAGCCAAAGTAGGTCATCGTCAGACTCCTTACAAACAACAAAGCCCTCACGAGGAGGGCTTTGTTGTTTCCGTAGCTTCTGCTGCTAAATAGAAGCTACAGGGAGGCAGGATCGCTAGTGCGG
>DAICZK010000248.1 GCA_027311185.1 Sulfuriferula sp. | reverse complement strand
CTGCATGCCCGGGGGCGGGCCGCCATGCAGGCCGGCGACATGAACCTTTACGATGCGTTGAACCTGGAACTGCACACCACCATCATCCAGGGCTGCCATAGTAGAGTAGAGATGTGGCGCGGTAGCAGTAGGTTCAGCTTGTCTGTTGTCCGCCTCTTTCGTCTGGCGGTGCCTAATTAACCTTGCCGTAACCCCGTTTCCACATCCCCCTCATCGAACCGGACGTGCAGATTTCCCGCATCCGGCTCTCGGACAAGCATTCACGCTTTCGCCCACGACTCGCTGCGTCCTCGCGCGCTCAATCGTACGAGTCCAAAGTACCCGTATAGGTGCTGGAGTGGATAGCTCCCGCCCCTGCTTCGACTGACCTTATACTTTCGACGCAACCACCGACGCAACCGCACTGCGGTGTAGCTGTCTAGCGCACGATATGCCCGACTGACTGTCCCTACACTAAAGTAGTTCGCCCAGCCGCGCAACATGCGATTCAACTTACCAATCACCCATGTGGTCTCTTGCCACGTATTTGAATTTGTCATCAGCTCATGAATCTTGTCGACCATGCGCCGGATGCTTTTCTTCGACGGCCACAAGGCAATAT
>DAICZK010000247.1 GCA_027311185.1 Sulfuriferula sp. | reverse complement strand
ACATTACGGCATGGGGCGTGCTCGCTACTTAGGCTTGGTACGCAATCAAGCACGCTTTATGTTGATTGCCTTCGCTTACAATTTAAAAAGAGCTTTTTCCATTCATACAGCCTGTCATCTATCAACTGAATAAGGGGTCAATTCGTCCAATATCGACCAAAACAGCCAAACAATAACCGAAACGACGCCAAGTTCAGCAAATTTACGCTAATTTAGCTAAAAATCGGCAAGTTTAAAGGGACTTCATTGGCACCCGATAAATAAACTGACCTTATGTGCTTTGGTGCAAAGGTCTCAGATTGTAACAATAGTACCGAATTTTCCCCGGCCCGGTCGCAGTCCGAAAAACGCCTCAAGGTCGGGCTATGCCTGACAAGCCGGACTCGCCCAGATTTATTTACAACAATAACGCATTAAATTCCGCAGAGCAAGCATCGCTTGCCGCGCAAGCGCCAAACCGTCACTCCTGCGCTCAAATCGCCTTTTCCGCCCCGCTTTAATGACCCGCGAAAAATAAAATTGTCATTACTTGACTTTATTGAATTATTTTCTATTATTAATAATAGAAAAAATCAGCCTGAAAAACCTTGTAAATTTAATCA
>DAICZK010000246.1 GCA_027311185.1 Sulfuriferula sp. | reverse complement strand
GGAAGAATGTATCCACCCCGCGACCATCAGTCTGGTGACAGGTGGAGCAAAACTGCACATACCCCAAACCACCACGCGTTTTGTACAGATCGACCTCCTTGACCATCGTCACCGCTTTGGGCTTGATCGCTCCGGTTTCCGCATTGGGTGGCAAGGTGCTCAGATATTCGCCGATTGCAGAAAGGTCGCTGTCTTTGAAATGCTGGGTGCTGAAATGCACCACCTCGGTCATGTTGCCGTAAGCAGCTGCATGGCTGTTATGGCCAACCTTGAGGAATTTTGCGATCTCGGCTTCCGTCCACTGGTTGTGCAAGCTGACTGCATGCCAAGTCTCGATGTTAGCCCCGGCGAGAAAGTATTTTCCATCGTCGCCATCCTGGCTCATCGTCTTTTCCTGCATCGCTATCCCGCGCGGCGTATGGCAAGAACCACAGTGGCCCAACCCCTGAACGATGTAGGCACCACGGTTCCATTGTGGCGATTTGGCAGGAACGGCCTTGTAAGGTGCCTCATCGAGGAATGCCGTATTCCAGAATTTCAAACCGAAACGCATGCTGAATGGCCACTGCATATGATTTTCTTTGTCGGGCTGGCTTACCGGCTCTACCC
>DAICZK010000245.1 GCA_027311185.1 Sulfuriferula sp. | reverse complement strand
CTGGAGCATCTGATTCCGGACATTTTGCGCGTGCTGGAGCGAATAGAATTGCTGCGTGCGCTGGAGCAGAGCAACCGCGCGCTCAATGCAGAACAAATCAAGCAAAAAGCACTGATCGAACAACTGGAATCCGCTCAGGGGCAGTTACTGCAGTCGGAAAAAATGGCTTCGGTCGGTCAACTGGCGGCCGGCGTCGCTCATGAAATCAATAATCCTATCGGCTATGTTTATTCCAATCTGAATTCGCTGGAAAAATATGTACATGAAGTATTCAGCCTGGTCGATGTTTACGCGCTGGCCGAATCGGTCATTGCGGATGACGCCTTGCGCACTCGGATTACAACGCTGAAGACGCAACTGGATGTGGAATTTCTGAAGGAAGACGTGCAAGCATTGATGCGCGAGTCCAAGGAAGGTATCGGCCGGGTAAAAAAAATCGTTCAGGATCTGAAGGATTTTTCTCACGTCGATGCGTCCGAAGAGTGGAATTTTGCGAATTTGCAGGCCGGTATCGATAGCACCCTCAACAATGTCAATAATGAAATAAAATACAAGGCGGAAGTCATCAAGGAGTACGGTAATATTGCCGAGGTCGAATGCCTGGGATCTCAACTGAAT
>DAICZK010000244.1:285-627 GCA_027311185.1 Sulfuriferula sp. | reverse complement strand
GGGCATATGCGGTATTAGCGTAACTTTCGCTACGTTATCCCCCACTTCCGGATATGTTCCGATATATTACTCACCCGTTCGCCACTAACTCGGGAGCAAGCCCCCAAGCCCGTTCGACTTGCATGTGTAAAGCATACCGCCAGCGTTCAATCTGAGCCAGGATCAAACTCTTCAGTTCAATACCTGTTTTGGTTCACTGCTGAACCGGTCTTACTCAAAGAAAATCACTTAACATGATTTTTTTCGACTTTGCGTAAGGTACTACTATATTTTAAAGTCGTTTCTTCACGCCCTAAGGCCGAAAAAACTTCCCGAAAACCAAGCACCTACACTCGTCGATTG
>DAICZK010000244.1:0-275 GCA_027311185.1 Sulfuriferula sp. | reverse complement strand
TATTTTTAAAGAGCAGCTGCCGGGACAATTCCCCGTGCAGCGAAGAGGTGCGCATTATAGAGATTCAAATCACCACGTCAACCTATTTCGGAAATATTTTTGAAATAGCTTGCTGACATACTGGCCAGTTGTATTTTTAATTACAATGCTGCCTCTTATGAAAGGCTGGCGTTGATTACACTTGGCATCGAATCTTCCTGCGACGAAACAGGCATCGCGCTCTACCAGATGGGGCGCGGACTGCTCGCGCACGCATTGCACACACAGGTTGCGAT
>DAICZK010000243.1 GCA_027311185.1 Sulfuriferula sp. | reverse complement strand
GCAAAAAGTTCATCGTTGAAGCGGGCGCCTGCGTGTCGCGGCTGCAAATTATCGGTTCGGGTGCAGCGGTACTCATTCTGGGAAATGAGACAGGTCGAAGCCATTTCAAGTCGTAGTCAGGCTCCTAGCCCGATCTTTTCGTAAATTGGCGCGCGCCCTCACTGGTCTTTTGTTTCGTATGAAGCTTTTGTTCAGTTGGCTGTATGAATAACTACACCGCGCCTTCACAAAATCTCCCTACGAAACAAAATCCTGCGCGATCATCACGCGAATTTATGAAAAGATCGGGCTAATTGTGAGGGGCAGGGATGGATGAGTCGATCCTTCTGCGCTCCAGCATCGCGCGGAAGGCATCGAACAGTTTTTTCATGACCGGCGGTTTGTAGGGAAACAATTCCACGGCGTCCATGGCGTGGACGAAGCCGCGATTGTCGAGTTCGAATACGAGCAAGCGGCCGTCAGCCGTTTCGGCGCAGTCGATGATGAAATAATCGAGCCCGATCCGTTCGTATATCGCCTGTAGCGCAACCGCATGCCGGCTGCCGAAGCCGGCGTCAAAACCAGTCATGAATTCGGCTTCTTTGGCACGTTTATCGGCACTCTCCATCATGCCTGCGTTCTTGTAATGCACCATCCAC
>DAICZK010000242.1 GCA_027311185.1 Sulfuriferula sp. | reverse complement strand
CCTTAAGATGAGATTTCCCATGAGGCTTGACCTCACTAAAGGGTCGTTCGAGACCAGGACGTTGATAGGCTGGGTGTGGAAGCGCAGTAATGCGTTAAGCTAACCAGTACTAATTGCTCGTGAGGCTTGATCCTATAACGTTAAGTTATAAAACAGGTTAAAGAGACAAGGTGCAAGGCGCAAGCTGGAACCGGAATCTAACCCGTTCGCAGTACAGTCAGAAATCCGATTTACTTCTTCTAAATGCAGTTCATAGAATTGGTGTCAAAGCCAACACTGTGAACGACAAACACAGTGACTTGCAGAACAACGCAGGAAACTTACCCGTTTGTCTGACGACCATAGCGAGTTGGTCCCACTCCTTCCCATCCCGAACAGGACAGTGAAACGACTCCGCGCCAATGATAGTGTGGATTACCCATGTGAAAGTAGGTCATCGTCAGACTCCTTACAAATAAAAAAGCCCAGCCTTGTGTTGGGCTTTTTTATTGGCTTGAAATCTTGGCCGATGACCTGCTTGAACGAAGTGAAAAGGCGCGCACGACGATGTCATGCGCGTCTTTCGGCGACACAAATAACAATAATCAAAAGGTTGGAGCCAAAGTAGGTCATTCCCGGATCAGGTCCGGGACAGGCTACGAC
>DAICZK010000241.1 GCA_027311185.1 Sulfuriferula sp. | reverse complement strand
TTCAAAAAACAATCTCGCTAGCACCAGCGCCAATTTCATCTATTCCGCCATCGGCACTCTGATAATTTATGCAATATCTGCAGGCGCAAATTCCGCTGCGGGGATAGTCGTAACGCAAAAAGGTGTGATGCTCGCTGTTATTTCGGGTGCGATCACCTCAGCGCTCGTCTACGTGCTCTGGTATCGGTTGATGAAAATATTACCTGGCGCGGTCAGCGCCACGATGCAAATGATCATTCCGGTACTGGTGGCGTTGGGTGCCGTGCCCTTATTGAACGAGCCGCTCAGCTTGCAGCTGCTACTGGCGGGCGCGGTAATGCTGTCGGGGATATTGATGGTTACGGTTGCGGGCAGGAGATAGTTGTCTCGCCTTCGATACCCGGCAATTATCAGGCCAATGTTGCAACGGATACAAAAACTGTCATTCGGTCGTGATAGCATACGCGCGCTGCTTTGTGAGCGTCAGGCCACATTATTACGATTACGCTGACGTTCGGCGTCCGATTATCCATTTGGGGGAAATCCATGATTTACAGCCGTACCATTCGCATCCTGCATGCGCTGCTCGCTCTGACTATCGTTTTTCAACTGGTCGTTGCACTAGTCATGGCTCATCCGCACTCAGGTCGCACGATGAGCCCCACCGGCGCCT
>DAICZK010000240.1 GCA_027311185.1 Sulfuriferula sp. | reverse complement strand
CCACTGGCTGATCCTGCACGGGCGTTATGTGTGCCAGGCACGCAAGCCGAAGTGCGGGGAGTGCATCATCGAGAGTCTGTGCGAATACAAAGAAAAGGTATTCTGATGTTTCAGCCTACCCGCGACGAAGCAAGAAAATTCCTGTTCGAATCCTGGCGCAAACGCCGCGTCGGGGAATTGCTCACGCCGCTGGAAGACCTCACGGCTCAACTCATCGATAAGCATCCTGAGTACCACGCCCTGTTCGACGATCCCGAACGCAATCAGGACAAGGATTTCGCACCGGACGGCGACGTGGTCAACCCCTTTCTGCATCTGATGATGCACCTGACCATTGAGGAACAGATTTCCATCGGCCAGCCGCAGGGTATCCGTGAGCAGTTCGTACGGCTGACGCAGAAGTATGAGTCGGAACATGAAGCTCAACATGCAATCATGGATTGCCTGGGTGAAATGATCTGGCAAGCCCAACGCAACCAAACCACACCGGATGCGATGATCTATATGAGTTGCCTGGAGAAGCAGTGATATGAGACTCAGCAAAATTACCACGCGCACCGGCGACGACGGCACAACCGGATTGGCGGACGGTACGCGCGTGGCAAAGGACTGTGCCCGCATCACAGTAATCGGCAGCGTGGACGAGCTCAACAGTCATC